>WFRC01000052.1 GCA_015486685.1 Caldifarciminota bacterium | reverse complement strand
TATGCATCATCGTGGACACTTAGCGCAAGAGGACTCTTCATAAGTTTTTTTGCGTTTTTAATTCTGGCTTTTTTTCTGAAAATACCTAAAAAAATAAAATATCCATTGATTGCTGGTTTGTTTATAACTATCTTTTCAATCCACCGAATGGCTTTTTTTCTCCTTATAACCCTGATCCCGACATACTTTATATATATTCTATATAAAAGAAAAATCAGATACAGGGTTGGCAAGCAAGTAAATCTGAAAACAAATATTTTATATTTAGCAATAAGTCTTTTTATTATATTGCCAGTACTCCTTCTTATCTATTTCTTCTATTCTTCCCCGAAAATCGCTGGAAACCTCTTAAGTAGCTATCAATCTGGAGCGCTAATCGCCGAAAAGAACATATTTGCGATAGCAGTGAACATAGGGGTTACTCTGACGGTTTCAGGAGGTCTTCTTGCTGTTTTTTCTCTTTTCTTACTTCTGTTCTTTTTGAAAGATAGCAGAATACCGGAGATAATAAAGATACTGTTCATTTTCTTCTTACTATCCTTTTCTGCGCTTTTCTATAAAAATTATTTTAGAATATATAATTCTTTTATTTTGTCTACTTTTGTGGGGTTCACACTGATAAAAATAATGTATAGCTATAAAAAATATAGAATAAGAAAAGAGAATATTGTTGTCTCGGCCATCTTCCTCTCTCTGGTGTTCTCCATTCTCATGCAGGGTTATTGGAACGGAGCCTTCACGGAAAGAGGTGGGGATTTCATGGATTATGATAAAGAAAGCACTGTGATTGCGATAAAAGACCTGCATTATAATAATATTTTTAATACGCTATACTTGGGGAGATATACATTGATGCACACAGACAAGATGATTATGCCCTTTGTAAAACAGGAAGACCCATACTATGAAAGCACAGCCATCGGAAAATTATCGCCTAAGGACCTGAACCTTACCTTTGAGCCCAGAATGTCCTCGGGGAAATTCTATCTCTATTTCCCGGAAACAAAGACCCGGGAACTCTATGATGTGTTCAGCAATTCCAGCATCTATGATTACTATATCTTCAAAGATGTGGATAATGGGACATTTGTCAATGACGTTAGAGCCAATTGCTATTCGATTTATGCAAATAAGATGGATTCATGGAATATAAACATATACTACAACGACAGGGCAAATCCCGATATCGAAAATAGGACTCTGCATATCTATTGATTGAATTTTCACCCACTACATTCGTTTAAAAGAATCGGAGTGCTCTACCGATATTTCTCGAAAACGAAGTTATAGACTTCCAAAACCTTTTTTACATTATCCTCCAATGTTCTTTCTTTGAGGATGTAATCTCTGGCGTTTTCTCCAATTTCCCTTGCAACTTCTGGGTGGTCAAATAAAAATATAATTTTGTTTGCTAAATCTTTTGGATTGTTCTCTTCAAAAAGAATGCCTATTTTTTTCTCTTTTTTACTTCCTATAACTTCCTTCAGTCCACCTATATTTGATGCTACCACAGGTTTGCCTGATGCCATGCCCTCCTGCATTGTAAGGCTGGTCGCTTCTTCAACCCCTGAGACTCTCTTAGAAGGTACTACTACTACATCTGCAGAAGCATAATACATAGGAACCTTTTCGTGAGGAATACTATCGACAAATGTTATGTGTTCTACCAAGTTCAATTCACGGACCATTTCCATTAGACTTTTTTTCATAGGGTTCATAGGGCCACCACCAACCATTAAAAGGTGAGCATCAGGATGTTTCTTCAGGATTTGGGGCATAGCTCGTATAATGACATCTGGTCCATTGTATATATTCAGGCCTTTCAAATATAAAATAATTTTTTTATTAATTAAATTATAATATTTTCTGACTTTGTATCTGTCAAAATCGAAAAGAAATATAGAAGAATCTATGGCATTTCCTATATGAAAAACTTTTTTTGAATTTATATTCATTTTTTTTGTTATATAGTTATGTCTCCCCTCATCTACAGCAATCACCGCATCTGCCCTTTCCATTGCTTTTTTCTCTGCCCTTAACATCAATCTAAACGATACTGAATTTTCCTTTATTTTTCCTCTCGATACAGCCTCATAGGTATTGTACCCATGTACAGTAAGAACAAGAGGCTTTCTTATGAAAAAATGTGCTAAATTTGCAAGTATCACATGGTTTACATGGAGTATGTCGTATTTTCTTCTTATTTTCCATGCCACCCATAGAGCCCTGAAACTCTTAAATCTGCCAATTTTTAGCATAAATATCTTCCTACAGTACTCATCGGTATACTCCTGTTTTTCATGTCCAAATGTTATTATGTAAACATCCATAGTTTTTGCAAGTTCCTTAGATAAAGCTTTGACATACGCTCCTGGACCGCCATTAAAACTCCCAATTATACACACCCGTTTCTTCATTCAATCACCTGAAATACCTTATGCTTATCTCCTGATTCTGGTATAATGTATATTGACTTTCATCGAGATATTTGAAATATTTCGATTGATACACTCCCTTATTGTAATAATTTATCTCGCCAGATATCCTTAGATTCTCTACATAGTACTGTATATCATATTTATCTCTCAGATCATTTACTGTATTTTCTCTCACATTGTATCTGAACTGAGACCAGTATCTGTAATCAAGATGCAATTCTTTATGATCCTTATAAGGCCCGTCGTTGAACCATGATAATATATCCTTCTTCAGGACGGGATGGACGGAAGAAGAATTTATGTAATTGTTTATAGGATAAACACGATCAACGATATTTTTTCTCTCGCTGTATGCCGATATTCTTCCGTGAATAGTGTAATCGTTGGATACGAATCCGCCATCACCCATATATTTCAATGTTATTGCCGTATCATATACAGGTGGTTCGCAATAATCTTCATCTATTTTCTCCACCTGTCGCACACTTATTGCATGGAATTTGGACTGCGCAGCCCATAGAATTACAAATATCAATATAATGAATATTATGTATCTCTTGTATTTTTCCGTTCTGAGCCTCTTATATGTGTTTTTAACAGAGGAAAAGGGATATATACACAGAATCAGGAATACGAAAAGAAAACCTAGGGATACATAATACGGGCTCAACAGGATGGGCGCAATCAGAAGAGTGTTCACCGCAAGGAACATATCCGGCAGTCTCTTCCTTTTATTTTTCAAAAGAAAATATATTCCTGCAGGAATCATGATGAAAATTATTCCCACCTTTCCTCCATAGGCATGTAATACCTCAAAAATAGTTTCTTCGTTGATTGAACTGTATGCCTGAATATTTATTTTGAAGATGATTGGTGTATAGATTAGAGCCAGAAACAGAAGAACGAATAATATGGGAAGCACCACATGGGATATAACATAAAAAACACCTTTCTTAATTGGAAATGTCTTAGACTTTATTAAGAATAAAATTTTTGATAGGATATATGATAGTAATGCGACTATCAAGAATATATACATGTTGTGAACCACCATTGCGGTTAAGAAAATTATCACTGAAAGGAATGCATATTTTTTGTTGAATCTTTTGTTTTCAAAGGTTTTGAACACCACAAATATGAAAAGGGGAAATAACATTATCACCGGCCCTCTGGTAGATATTGTCCAATCCGTGAACCACACAACACCCGGGGACAGGGAATAGACCATCCCTGCAAGGAATTTGAATATGAAATTTCTTGTAAAAAGAGATGCCGCCATATATGCGAACAGAAAAAACAGGATGGATTCCACCATGCAGAAGAACAGGATGGTGTGTTCCATATCAAGACCGCTTACCTGCGAAAAACCGCTCAAAAGAACAGGAATGCCTGAAGCATAGGAATACGGATAATACCCCATATACGAAAGAGGGTTAAATATCCATTTCATATAACCATATGTGGAAATAGACTGAGCCATCTGGTGAATGGTAAATGAATCCCACCCCTGCTCATGAGGTACCATGGGATACCTCAGAACAATACTGAAAAGGATGCCCGCAATTATGGCCATAAGGTAATAGACCTCTTTTTTCATACGAATTCTCCTATGTATCTTCTTTGTGGATATTTGCAACTCCTTTATAAGACTTTCTTTATCGATTTTAATTCACATCAATAATTTTTCTTTAGTATGCATCTATCAAGGGGCATACACCTTGCGCTTGAATTTTCGAACACTCTCCGAACATCCCTCATATCTCCCCCCATCTAGGATACGGAAGATTGAAGCATGCACTGTTCGTACCATCGTGTCCGATTTCCCAAGCCTTATAAAATTTTTTTATTTATTATCTTAATAATTTGGAATGAGGCTTTTCCATCGCCAAAAACAACTGGAGTGCTTTTCATGTTCCTCTCAAATTCCTTGTCATCAAGTATCTTTTCGAGTTTTTCAAGTACATTCTTCGGTTCAATACCAACGACTATATTGCTTCCTGCATCTACGGTTTCAGGCCTCTCAGTATTATCTCTCAGGGTCAGGCACGGCACATGCAGTATATTTGTTTCCTCCTGTATGCCGCCCGAGTCTGTGAGAACCAGCCTTGCCTCAGATAGAAGCATGAGGAAATCCAGATAACCTATGGGCTCCGTAACTTTCAGTTTCGGATTATCTAACTCAAGATTGAACTCCTCCATCCTCTTTCTCGTTCTGGGGTGCATTGGAAATACTGCCGGATACCTGAGGGAGTTGAGAATCTCTACGATCTTTGCCAGTCTTTCAGGATTGTCCACATTCTCCTGACGATGAGCGGTTATGAGCGCATACTCTCCTTTCTTTACGGTGAGTTCATCGAATATCTTTGACTTTCTTTTTGCAATCTCAAGATTCTGATA
>WFRC01000051.1 GCA_015486685.1 Caldifarciminota bacterium | reverse complement strand
TTAAACTGGTAGATGCAAGGATATGTGAGTGAACAAGTCCAAGAAATTCCTGTCCAATAATAATACCCAGAATCAACTCCCCTGTTACTTCTGGTATCCTTAATTTTACTACAAATTTGTTGACTACAATGCCTGTTAAAAAAATTATGCCAAGGCTAACAATGACATTCATTGGAAATCTGTGGTTATAATTTCTGGTGTATTTTTATTCGGCATACAATCATTACTGGCTATGACTTCGGGGATAGATAAATCGCAGAACAATGGGAACGAAAATTGCAGAAAAAATTACATAGGTAATGGTGATAGAAAGCATTTCAGAACCCCTTGTTCCCGAAAAAACATTATTTGTTAATGCATAGGTAGCAATAACCAGCGCAACTTCCATTTCGGGCATCATCCCAATGCCAACCCGTGCAGCCTCTTTTAATTTCAATCCTCCAATAAATGAACCAATGCTACATCCAAGGAATTTACCAATAAATGCAATAGGTATAAAAACAAAGTATATGAGGTCTATTCTCGCAAATAGTCTGACATCAAACAGTGTCCCTACTTTAACAAAAAATATAGGAACAAATATTGCCTGCGCAATTTTCTGGATAGGTTCCGTAATAAGTCTCTTTTCCTTTGTTCTCCCGATTAATAGACCTGCAAAATATGCCCCTGTAATAGGTGCAAGCCCCACCTCCCTTGCTAAAACAGAAATAAATAAACCAAATGCAATTGCTATTGAGATTAAGGCTATGGGAGAATGGAATCTCTCATGCACAAACTGCATCATCTTTTCCACAGGTCCCAGAGCCAATACAAAGAGTGTTGCAACCAGAATAAAAAAACCAACAATAAGGGCAAAAATCGATTGGGTGCCCAGGACAAGCGTTAATATAATAATGCCAATTACATCATCTATTACTGCGGCAGTAATAATTGTCATTCCAGAAGCAGTCCTTAATTTTTTTATCTCCATCAAAGACCTGACCGTTACCCCCACGCTGGTAGCCGTAAATATGGAGCCTGCTACAAGTGCCTGCCTCATAGGAAAATGGAGAAATTTGTATGAGAAAAATGCCCCTAAAAAAAATGGCAATGACACTCCAAGACTTGCAGTAGATAATCCCCTTTTACCACTTCTTTTAATATCCGCCATATTTGTTTCAAGCCCTGCCAGAAACAGCAGGAGTATAATCCCCATATCTGCAAAAAAGTCAAATGCCTCACCTTTAAGTGTCATTTTGTATGAAAATGTATGTCCAAGATATGAAAAGTTTATTCTGGGAACATAAACCATTATTAGAGCAAAAATTACACCTGTAAATAATTCCCCAAGTACTTCAAGTTGTTTTGCCCTTTCAAATAGTTCGCCGAGGAATTTTGCAAAAAACAGGGCAAGTGCAAGGTCAAGAATATCCATTATTTATTCAGATTAATCCACGCTATAATTAGTTCAAGAATATTTAGGTCTCCAATGACTTTCATATCTTCATCTACCACAGGTAGTTCTTTTATGCTATGGGCAGCCATCTTTCTAAATGCGGAATCGATTGCCTCTTCATCCTTTACCCATACAGGAGGAATCATTATATCTTTTGCTCTAACTTCATCCAGAGGCATCACAACTTTATAATATAGAAATTCATCAGGCACATATTCATAAAAAAGATACTGAACAAAAAGTTGGACAGGTATAATCCCTACAAGCCTTTCATCTTTATCCAATACATAAATACTCCTTGTTTTTGGGTCTTCAACCATCTTTTTTGCAATTTCCATTACATCATCGGTATCCCTTATTGTTGAAGCATTCTGAGTTATTAAACTCCTCACTGTTTTTATCTCAATTCTTTTCATTTCTCCTCCATTTTTTAATAATAATACACATAGATGTCCTTATCTCCTTTTCTCTATAAACATTCCCACCCTATTTACTGATTTCAATATCATATCTCTCACATCCCTGTATACGCTGATATCTTCTCCAATAGGGTCAGGAATAACAGAAGGCATATTTCCTCTCCTGAATGTTTTAAGGAAGAATGTTTTAATGTCTGCGAACGGACTAAACGCAAGGACATCAATCCTTTCAGATGGCTCCATCACCAATATTATATCCGCCCATTCTATCAATTCATCCGTAAGCCTCTGAGAACGGTGCTTTGCAATATTTATACCTATCTCCTTCATTACCTTTACTGCATTTTTACTGGCGGGGATGCCGTCTGCTGCAAATGTGCCGCAAGACTTTACCTCCACCATTTTTTTATTAAATCTACTTTTTAAGATGTATTCAGCCATCGGACTTCTGCAGGTATTTCCCGTGCAGACGAATAATATCCTGAGCCCAACATCGGAAATAAGCACCTTTCTTTTCAGATAATATTCTATCTCAAGTATACTGATTGGTCCATTTCTCCTTAATACAGGGGGAGACACACTTATATCTATCACTGTTGAAGGTATATGCCTATAAGATTTGCCTTTCATTATATATCCAACCTGAGGGATATTGATTTCATCTGCTTTTTTTGGTGTGGGTTCACCTGGCAAATTTGCACTCGTTGCAACGAGAGGGCTATCAAGTTCTTTAAGCACCCCCAATAATTCTTTATGCGCAGGTATCCTGAAAGCAATGCCACCTGTTCTGGAAACAAGACCTTTGGGAGCATCCTTTTTTGCCCTTAATATTACAGTAAGTGGTCCGGGCCAATAATTCTCGAGTAGCGAATGCATATTCTTGCCCAATTTTCTTGCATATCTTCTAATCCATGATTCTTCGGGTATAAATAAAACAAACGGCTTCTTCCTCCCCCTTTTTATCTTATAGAGTTTTTTGACACACTCATCGGAAAGTATACAGCCTATACCCCATACTGTATCCGTAGGAAATGCAACAATTTCACCTTCCTTAAATGCCTGTATCACCCTTTTCATATCTTAAATGGAAATGGAATAAATGTGATAATAAATACAACAAGGGAAATGGCAGCAACTACATACGCAGGTTTTGTTATGGGAGAAACTGTATCCAGAGGAGGTGGGTGTGTAAATCTTATAAAAAGAAGAATTAACGCCCAGAACAACCAGATTTGAGCATAATGCGAACTGAATCCCAGGGCAATAAGAAATACAAATATTGCATAGCCTAAAAATTTGTGCCATTTTCCCAGAATTGCATAAGCAATGTGACCTCCATCCAATTGGCTTACAGGTATAAGGTTCAATGCCGTTACAAATAGCCCAATCCATCCGGCAAATGCAATAGGGTTGAGAAAAACATCAAAACCCTGTGGGATATTTCCTACCACCCATTTTGAGAGGAAATAAAACAGAATAGAATTTCCCATATACAACTGTCCCTTTACCAGAGGGGCAACAGTAGACATTTTAAGCCCTACAACAGAAGCAATAATAGCAAAAAATGTGCCAACAAGTGGTCCAGCCGCACCTATATATATCAAGGCATTTTTATTTGTAATGGGGGAACGAATTTTAATTACAGCACCGAATGTCCCGAGTATATTCGGAGCAGGGATAAAATACGGGAGGGTCGCCCTTACCCTGTTGATTTTTGCTGTTATATAATGACCAAATTCATGCATCCCCAATATAATCAAAAGGGTAAAAGAAAATGGTATCCCTTTAATCATTCCGCTAATGGATAGAGGATTTTTCCCGGATATTAAAGCACCTGCCATCATTGTAGTAAGCAGTGTTATTGCAAAGAGCAGGATATTAATCCAGTATTTTTCTTTCTTGTAAGGTCTTTCGTAGAATATTCTTATTTCAATATCCTCGCCAGTCTTTGAAATAAATGGCAAGAAACCCATATCCCTGATATTTTTCAATAGATAATCTGCAACATCTTCTCTGTTGCCTCGCGGTTTTCCCAGAAAATAGTAGTGAAACTCTCTCATACTTTGTTCCTTTATATCCACCACCTCGGAAATGATTGCATTCAATCTCTCTACTGCTGTTTCCATACTCCTCCATCTGTTATGATACCTGTTATAAGAGACATCGACACCTTCTCAAAAATAGGATTTTTTATTTTAATCGTATCCTGCTTCTTTAACGAATGCGTAATCACCCACCGCGGTTTTTTGTAATAATTTCCCACAACAAAGAGTGTTAATGTGCCAAGTTTATTTACGATGAATTTATCAGAATATGCATCCGCACCTGACAAAATAATATCAACATCTTCCATTACCTTTGCCATTTCCATATCCTGAATGATTTCTGCCTGTACTCCTCTCTCATTCAATATATCCACTGACTTTTTACCCTCACCGCCGGGTAAGGATTTTAACCAGTAAACACTCTCAGGTTGAACTGAAATTAAGGTCTGAATTACTGTGCTGCTGTATGAAATAGACATACATCTTTTACCTGTGATATAGGGCTTTGCATTTTTTATAATTTCATCTTTCCCATCTTGAATCCCTTTTTTCATTTCTCTCAATATATTCCTGATATCAACTGCATCTTTTCCATTAATCACCCTGCCTATATTTACCAACGGCGCCATCTCTTCCCTGATTTTGCCAATCCTTTTGGAAAACTCGATGAGGTCTTTCTCGTCCATTCCCAATGCCTTATTGATGGAAAACAATGCAAGTTCAATTGCACCTCTCCCTCTATCCTCTTTGATTTCTTCCAATATAGGTATCACATTTCTTCCCTTCTTGAAACACCAAGCAAATCCATTCCCTTTCCAAGTGTGTTCTGGGCACATTTCGCAAGATACAATCTTGCCTGTGTAAGTGGGATATTCCCCACATCTACAATCTTGTATTTCTGGTAAAAACTGTGAAACAGAGAAGCAAGTGTAATGAGATATGGTGGGATATGCGTAGGGTCTCTCTCCTTTATAGACATTTCAATGATTTCAGGAAATTTACCAATATGCTTTATCAAATCAATTGCCTCTTTTTCGGTAATAAGTGATAGGTCAGCAGACTTATAATCTACCTCTCCAATGCCCTGTAATTTGGAATGCCTGAATATGCTCGAAATCCTTGCGTAACCATACTGAACATAGTAAACAGGATTTTTTGAAGATGCCTCCTTCGCAAGGTCAATGTCAAAATTTACAGGGGTTGAAGGTTTTGTCAGGAGAAATATAAATCTGCAGGCATCCGTACCTACTTCGTCCAAAAGCTCATCCATCGTGATAAATTCTCCACTCCTTTTTGACATCTTCATCCTTTTTCCACCCTTTATCAAATTTACCCATTGAACAATGATTACCTCTAATTTATCCGACGCATACCCCAGAGTTTTTAAGGCACTTTTTATGCTGGGCACCTGTTCAATATGGTCAGGCCCCAACAGGTCTATTAAAACATCATACCCTCTATCAAATTTATCCTTATGATAGGCGATATCCGGAAGCAGATATGTAAACTCACCATTGGTTTTTACCAGGACCCTATCCCTTTTATCGCCCAATTTTTCAGATAAAAACCACACAGCCCCCTCTTTTTTTTGAACAAGTCCCTTTTCTCGCAACAATTCTACAATCTCATCAGGTTTATGCATATTCCTTAACTGCGATTCTTTATACCAATTGTCAAATTCTACACCATACCTTTTAAGTGTCTGACTCTGCATTTTTATCATCTTCTCAACGGCAATCTCTTTCAAAGCATCAATATTTTTTTTCTCTACATCATCGCTATATTCGGACAATATTCCCTTTGCAATCCCCTTCACATAATCTCCTGCATATCCGCCATCAGGTATGGAAAATGCCTGTCCCCTTATCTCCTTTATCCTTTCCAAAATAGAGGTTGCAAGCAAATCCAC
>WFRC01000050.1 GCA_015486685.1 Caldifarciminota bacterium | reverse complement strand
CCACCTGTTCCGTCATATCTTTGAGCATAAGCCCTAACAAGTTGCTTTGCCACACCCACAGAAGATACCTCAGGGTCTACATCAAGGGTGTCAAGCCAATAATTGTATTCCCAACCGTCTGCACCTTCAGTTTCCTCAGAACTGGCTTGTATTTCCGCATAGTCCTTGCTTATATACATAATTTCATACATCCCCATCAAACAGGCATCAAAACCTGCTATATCCAGATCCCTACCCAGAGTGTCCTGAATTGGTTTAAGCGCTCTTTCATACTCTCCAGGGGGCTCAGTGTCGCAAAAATTTATCTGGTCACTATCGGTATCATCGTTCATCATATCTTTTGAACCTCTATTATGAAGCCCCAGAGGGTCTAACATCACCTTTCCTTTCCAGCTGTTTCCGTGATCCCACATATCCAAGAGGTAGCGTGCCGCGGGGTATTGCTTTATTCCCCAGATGCCCCATGTGGATAGAGTTAAAGCGTCTCCCATATTTGCTTCACCTATTGTATCAATTGGGGTTGTATCTATTGTATCATCATCGGTTGTATCGTATACCATCCAGTACCTTCGCGTATCTGTATGACTTCCATCTAAGTCATTATAACCATTTTTCCCATCAAACTGGACGATAACATTATAGGTATCTGAGCCTGCATAATGTTCCATCTCATCACAATCAGCCTGTCCATAACTTTCAAGATTGTTGTCACCGTTTAAGTAAACCATAATCGTCCATGGTTTAAGTGCCCACAGAGGAATCGTTATCATAAAAGAAAGGGCAAAAATTAGACTTGCTAATGCATATTTTTTCATCATATGCCTCCTTTTTTCTCTAAAATACATACAAGTTTCATACCAGAATAATTCCTTTGATTATCAATAAGTTTTTCAAAAATTCATCGTGAACCGTGAAATTTTTTCACGGTTTTTCTCAATTTGATGATATCTTTCAGGGCATCCGTTACAATAGAAAATGCAAAACATTTTGTCTTACCTGCAACTCTCTTTCTATGATTAGAAGGTATTTCTATAATCTTATATCCTATTTTCTTTGCTCTCAAAAGTATTTCGGCATCTATAAAAGCACTTTTTGATATAATAGGGATAGTATCTATTGCATGTTTTTTTATCAATTTTATCCAGTTTATATCCTTAAACCTAATTCCAAAAAGAACGTAAATAAGCCATCGCCATAGGTCAGAGGTAAAGTATCTATAACGAGGGTCTGCCCTTTTTTCTCTATATCCTATAACTAAATCTGCAATATTCGTGGCAGAAAGGAATTTTCCTATGTCTTCAGGGTCTGCCTGTCCATCTCCGGGAAATAAAAATATCCACTCATATCGTCCATTTTTAAGTGCTGTCTTGATTGCTTCACCAATACCTCTTCTGAATTTATGCGTTACAATCCTTATATGTTTATAATTATTTTTGAGAAATTTCAGGATATTTCCTGTATTATCAGTGCTCCCATCATCTACTATTACAACTTCATACCCATTTAGATTAAGTTTATATAAATATTTTATAAGTTCTTGAACTACAAGCCCTATTGAAGATTCCTCATTATATACAGGTATTACAATAGAAAGTTCCATAGTGTTTTATAACCATTTATTTGAAAAAGTCAACGATAGAATTTATGTAATCTCTTACCCACTTTTCAGCAGGGTCAGTCATAAAAATTAAAAAACTCCGTTTTTCATATCTGAAAATCAAGGGATTAGAAGAAAATCTGAAAGTTTATTGCTAACCCCGATGGTTAAACTATTTCCTGAACCCATCCATTATTCATTCCTAATCTTTCCCTTTCCAGAAGCACCCTCTGATATTCATCCTTTGTAATTCCTCTGTCAAGTGGTGGATACTTAAATGCCCTATGTGCAGGAAAGTATTGACTCATCAAACTAATATAGATATCCTTTGAAACCTCTTTTGCCAGAAATCTTAATGTGTCTGTTGTCCCACTTATATCCTCAGGCATTACCAATAATCTTACTATTACACCCTTTTTAGCAAT
>WFRC01000049.1 GCA_015486685.1 Caldifarciminota bacterium | reverse complement strand
CTGTGAAATTCCCTGTAAATTCTGGAAAATCATTATTCTATTATTATATGTATCTGCAACATACAACAAAGAGTCTTTAAGGAATATACCAGAAGGATGGTATAGAGTAGATGCTGATGCACTATCCCCTTGATTCGGGAGGGAATCTGTAAAATCCATCTGTCCAATTACAACATTCGCCTTATTATTTAAGAATGGATTTGGAATAATAAGCACCCTGTTATCCCCGTAATCTGCTAAAAACAAGTTATTCCCCTCAAAATATATATCTCCTGTCCCAGAAAATGTTGAATCAGATGCGTTTCCTTCACCTGAAATAATCCTATCTGCCTTTGCATTATTTTTATGGGGAATGCTGTCATACATTAAGATTCTGAATTTATCTGCGATAAAAAGATGTATTCCATCAGAGAAAACTGTGTATGGATAATATAGCGTAGAATCAGAGGGTGGCAATAAACTCCCATCATAAAAGTCAGAATGACCAATAACATAATTGGCAGCAGCACCTGATGTTTTTGGTATACTATCATATACAAGCACCCTGTTATTATCTCTATCAACAATAAAGAGATATTGACCATCACTACATACATCGGTTGGGCCCATAAGTCCATCTGGGGAAGTATTTCCATAATTTGTTTCCATATCTGATTGCCCAACTACAATGATTGCTTTTCCACTAAGACTATTATATACTAAAACTCTGTTATTGCCGAAATCTGCAACATATAGAAGATTTGAATCTGCTGAAATACCCATAGGTTGATTTAATGTTGAGTCAGAGACTATTGTATCAATATTTGATTGAAAATCCGCCTGCCCAAATACGAAATCCGCCTTTTTGACTCCATTCTGAAATAAAAGTACCCTGTTATTCAGTTTATCAGAGATACAGAGATAACCTTCCCATTCTGTTATTCCTGCAGGGTGATAGAGTGTAGAATCCGTAACACTATGGAATGTAGAAGAAAAATTGGGTTGTCCTAAAATATCACCTGCATTCATCCCTGTATAAAATGCAAAGAAAAGAAATATCATATCTTAGTCCTATTAAATTTTTCCAATAAGAACAAATTGTCAATTGTCAAGGCTTGACCCCCTTGGTTTTTATTTCCTTCTATTATAATAAAAAAAAATAAAAAATCAAGGACCTTTTAAGATGATTTTGGCACATACTCAGCGGTAAGCATCTGGGGTAATTTTTATAAATTTCTTGACAATTGATTTTTTTTTGATATGTATTACATAGGGAGTAGAGGAAATTCTAAATGTGGAATGAATTTTGTAACATTTTGGGAATATATGTGTTATATGTATAAATGTAAGCAAAGGAGTTAAATGATACTTTTCTTATTATTTTCTTTAAGCTTAAATGAGGCAGTGCAAAAGGCATTAAGAAAAAGCCCTAATTTTATAATGTATAGGATAAGTGCTGACATTTCTTCTAAACAACCTATATATAATCTCCCATTTATACTGCCAGAGGTAAATTCACAGGTAGGTTTAAACCGAACTTATTATACTCCGTATTCAGGCATTGCAAACGATAAATACTCTGGAAATCTTAATATCTCAATCCCTATTTTTAATCTGAAAAATCAATTGACATTTTTTTCTTCCCTCTATGAAAGAACAATCTCACGAGCAACATTTCAGAAGAATAAAGATGATTTTATCCTCCTTGTAATTCAAACATATATAAATGCTTTATTGGGTAAAGAACTGATTATATCATCAAAAAAATCTTTTGACAGGGCAAAGGAAAATTTAGACAAGATTCAAACGATGTATAAACTTGGCTCCGTATCTAAAATAGACCTTCTGGACGCTCAGATTGCATTTTCTACTGCACAATTAAAACTTATCAATGTGGAAAAGCAGGATGATATTTCAATGAAACGATTAAAATCATTTTTACATATACCTCTATCTGAAACTCTGAAGATTGAACCTATAAATCTGGATATAGAAGTGGGCTCACTGGATAGTTTGAAAAAAATTGCCTTTAAGTATAATCCGGAAATTGTCATTTCAAGGGCAAAATTATCCCAATCAAAGATTGATTTATGGGGAGATAGATTCTCCTTTCTCCCAAGTATACAGGGTAATCTATCATATTCATATTCGGGCGATTCATTGCCTAAAAACAGGGATATAATTAATGAAGGTAAGAGTAAATCATTTAGCATTTCTCTAAATTTGCCTATATTCTCAGGATTTACACGGACAAATAACCTTTTAATTGGTAGGGAAAGGGTACACTATTATAATAAACAGATAGAAAAATTAAAGGATAAAATCTATATTGATGTTGAAGATGCATATCAGGAATTGATGGTTTCTAAAAAAACCCTTGAAATTGGTAAAAACTCATATAAATACGCAGAGGAAAACGAAAAACTTGTCAAAGAAAAGTATAATCTGGGAGATGCAAGTATTATTGAACTTCTTAAAGCAGAGGAAGATATTGCCTCGGCGAATTATCAACTTATAAAATCACAATTTGATTATTATTTAAGTTTTTATAATCTGAAAAAATCCGTAGGCAAATTAAGTAATCTGTTTGTAAACACCAGGAGGTAAGAATGAGGAAAAAGAAATGGATAATTATCGGCAGTATTCTGGCATTTTTAATAATCATATCATTATTCAGCAAAAAAGGTCGTATACCGAATATCAGGACAGGTAAAGTGCAGAAAGGTATAATTGAAGATATTGTATCGTCCCCTGGAAATACTGCCCCGGAAATAGAAGTAAATATCAGTGCAGATATAATGGGCAAGGTTATTAATCTCCTTGTAGAAGAAGGAAGTCGGGTAAAAAAGGGACAACTATTGGCTAAAATTGATGATTCATCATACAGGGCATCCTATGATAATGCAAAAAGTATGCTTGAATCCCGAAAGGCAAATTTAGCACTAACCTC
>WFRC01000048.1 GCA_015486685.1 Caldifarciminota bacterium | reverse complement strand
CGAGGTATTGGCGTAGCCAGTGGGAATATAGGTATTATCTATTATAGAAGAGGAAAATTAGATGAAGCATTTAAGTATTACAAGAAACATCTGAAAATATCAGAAGAAATTGGAGATAAACGAGGTATTGGAATGGCTTATGTGAATATCGGAGTAGTTTATTGGGATAAGGGTAAGTTGGATAAGGCATTTGAATATTCTCGGAAATCTTTAAGTATGATGGAAGATATTGGATATAGTCAGGGCATTGGGATTGCTTGTATTGATATTGCAGGAATTTATCTGAATATGGGAATATTCAATGATGCTCTAAAATATTTTAAAAAGGCAGAAAAAATATTTATAAAAATAGAAAATAAATTATATCTTTCAGAAGTATATTCAGGTTTTTCTGAATTATACACTGAAGAAGGAGATGATAAAAAAGGATTGAATTTCGCACAGAAAGCACTATCCTTTGCAGAAGAAATTGGGTCAAAAGAACAAAAGATTTCTGCATTACGTATTCTTGGTAAAGTGAGTTCAGGGGAAAAACAAAATTCTCTTAAAAGGGGAATTTCTTATCTCAAACAATCCATCTCTCTTGCTCGCAAGGAAAAAATGCAATTTGAACTGGCAAAATCTCTATATGAACTTGTAAAAATCGCTAACCGCCAACCGCTTTTCGCTGACCGTGAAAAAACGACCGTAAGGCGTGAGGCGGAAGGCGTAAATCGTGAAGCGGAGAAATATCTGAAAGAGGCAGAGGAGATATTCAGGAAAATGGGGGCAAAGGAATGGCTGAAAAAGGTGGAAAAATTATGGGAACAAATTCGTCGCTAACCGCCGACCGCTTACCGCTAGGAGGAAGGAATTATTTGTCAGGGCATTAAAGGGTAGGGTAGAGGTATATACCCTGATTGGCAGGTATGCTGATTCAAGAATTGATTATCAAAGATTAGAAAGTTCCTTTATTCATAACCCTGAAATTGAGATTGAATCACTTTTAGGATTGGGATATATCTATGAATTATTAGGAGATTATAAAATGGCGGAAGAACTATACAATAAAGCATCCGGAATCTCTGAAAATAAAAATTTGTCATTTAGGAAGGGTAAAGTGCTTATTTATAAGACCGTACCTATTTTAATGGGGGGTAATTATAATGCTGCAATTGAACTTTCGGATAAGGCATTGGAGATGTTAAATTCTATAAACTTTTCGGATAAAAAAATGGAAGAAGAGAAAAAGAAAAATATTTCCTTAGCATTAAATAATAAAGGTAATGTTTATTCTAAAATTGGTAAGTATGATAAAGCAATTGACATATTTAAAAGAAGCATTGAGATTGATAATAAAATTGGGGATAAATTAAATGAGGCAAAGAAATGGAATAATATAGGTGTTATTTTTCGTCGTAAAGGGGAATATAAAAAGGCAATATATTACTATAAAAAAGCATTAGTTATATCAGAAGAAGTTAATGATAAACATAGTATTATTGTAGAACTAAGTAATATGGGATTGACTTATTATAATATGAAAATGTATAAAAATGCTAAAAAACACTTAAAATCCAGTTTAAATATCGCTAAATCTCTTGGAGCAAAACAGATTGTTGGTTCAGCTCTACTGAATATTGGTAATGTATATTTTGATGAAAATAAACTTAAAAAAGCATACCGAATGTATATAGGAGGCTTAAGAATTGCAAAAGAAATTGGGGAGAAATATGCCGTTGCCATAGCCCTGAGTTGTATAGGAGGTGTGCATAAAAAACTGAAGCATTATCAAGATGCATTGAATTATTATAAAAAAGCTAAAGAAATGGCAAAAAAAATTGGATATAATTATGGATTGGCTCTAAATTTAATAAATATGTCTGAAATATTATTGAATCAAGAAAATTTAAAAAAGGGAACGAATCTGCTTAAAAAGGCTGAAATATTAGCAAAAGAAAATGGTATAAAACCTTTATTAAAAGAGATAGAAAGATTATGGCAGCAAATACGCTGAGTCCACATTTAACAGATAAAAACGTATTAAGAGAATGATATAATAATGCAAAATGCTTGGCGTAGAAGCAAAATGGAATGTTTTTTTAACTTTGTGAAGAACTTGTCAAATTAGGGGGTTGACATTCGTATTTTTATTTTTAATTCAATGGTATGGAAAAAACACTTCTTTTCATAAAACCAGATGGGGTAAAGAGGAAGATTGTAGGGGAAATCTTCTCTATCCTTGAGAAAAATTTCACAATTGAAGGTATAAGGATGGTAAGGATGGATAGAACGACTGCAGAAAAGTTTTATGAAATGCATACAGGGAAACCTTTTTTTGAATCTCTGGTAGAATATATTACATCAGGGACTATCGTTGCTGTGCTTTTATCTGGTAAGAATGTAGTTAAAAGGTTGAGGGAAATTGTGGGCAGCACTGACCCTAAAAAGGCAAAGCAGGGAACCCTCAGAAACCTCTATGGGATAGATATACAGAAAAATACTGTACATGCCTCTGATTCTATAAAAAGTGCAAAAAGGGAAATATCATTTTTCTTCAAGAAAGGAAAAAATGAAAATATTGACATTAAACTGCGGTAGTTCATCGGCAAAGTATCTTGTATATGATTGGGAACAGAGAAAAGCACTTGCGAGAGGTATTGTGGAAAGGATTACCATTGGGAATTCATTTATAAGGCAGAGTGTTCCAGACAGAGAAGAATTTAAGAAGAAGAAGGATTGTCCAACTCATAAAGAGGCAATTGAACTTATACTTGAAACAATTATTGACCCCCAAAATGGTGTATTAAAAGATATTAAAGAGATATCGGCTGTGGGACATAGGGTTGTTCATGGAGGTGAGAAATTTACACATTCTGTGAAAATAGATGAAGAGGCAATTAAAACATTTAAGGAATTATCAGACCTGGCACCTTTACACAATCCCCCGAATATTCTGGGTATTGAATCAGCAATGAAAATACTTCCCGATGTTCCTCATATTGCTGTTATGGATACAGCATTTCATCAATCAATGCCTGAATATGTTTACATATACCCTGTTCCTTATGAGTGGTATGAAAAATATGGTGTCAGGAGATATGGATTTCATGGGACATCCCATCTGTATGTTTCGAAACGGGCCGCTGTTTTACTTAAAAAAAGTCCTGAGAATACAAATCTTATAACCTGTCATATTGGAAATGGTGTGAGTTTTACAGCGATTAAAAATGGTGTAAGTTATGACCAATCTATGGGTTTTACGCCTCTTGAAGGATTGGTAATGGGAACAAGGTCGGGTGATATTGACCCTGCTATTGTAGGATTTATATCAACAAAAGAGGGGTTAAGGGCAAGAGAAGTGGTTGGCATTTTGAATAAAAAAAGTGGGATTTTTGGTATAACAGGGAAATATACTGATAGGAGGGATGTCCTAAAGGCTATGGATGGAGGTGATAAGAGGGCAAAACTTGCATTTGAGATTGAGGCGTACAGGGTAAAAAAATATATAGGTGCATATTCAGCAGCGCTTGGTAGAGTAGATGCAGTTGTTTTTACAGCGGGGGCAGGAGAAAAGGACTGGAGATTGAGGGAAGAAGCACTTCTTGGCCTCGAAAATATCGGAATTATCCTTGATAGAGAAAGAAATAAAAATGCAATTTTCGGGAAAGAAATGCGTATTTCCGCGGATAATTCTCCTGTTAAGGTTTTTGTAATACCTACGGATGAGGAGATTGTATTCATTGAAGATGTTGTAGCAATAATAGAGGGAAGGTATGATATCCATACAAGATTTAAGTATTCATTTGAGGATAAAGACTATAAATAAAATGAAAAATGCAAAGTGCAAAATGATAAAACTCGTGAGGCGTAAAGCGTAAATCGTGAGAGGTAAAAGGAAAAAGGTGAAAGGATATTAAAAAATAGTTGAATGTTTAAAGTTGAAGGTTTAAGGTTGAAAGTGAAATCAATGAAAAAAAGAAAATGTAGGAGGGG
>WFRC01000047.1 GCA_015486685.1 Caldifarciminota bacterium | reverse complement strand
CCATTCGGTGGATTGAAAAGATAGTTATAAACAAACCAGCAATCAATGGATATTTTATTTTTTTAGGTATTTTCAGAAAAAAAGCCAGAATTAAAAACGCAAAAAAACTTATGAAGAGTCCTCTTGCGCTAAGTGTCCACGATGATGCATAGACATACGCCGGTGCCGTTCCGAACATGATGGATACGAAAAATGCAAAGAGATAGTCCTTTTTTCTCAGAACAAGGGAGAAGGCAAATGCAGAAAGAACGCCCATAAAAGTCTCTATGAGATCGTATGCGAATATGAGCTGCTCGTCGGCTCCACCGCTCAGCTGACTGAAAATAGAGAACATAAAAGGCGCACCTTGGGGATATGAGAACCTGTGCAGGCCGAAATAAGAACTCGGATTCGCTATCCATGGTGCCTGTCCATGCACAGCTATGCTCTGGGCCAGAAAGTATATGAACTCGCTATCAAAGCCTCCGCTGTGAACCTTGAAAATCGGATATCTTACAATGAATGAGGCCGCTATGGATACCAGTAACAGGGCTATGCCCGTTCTTTTCGAGAGTTTCACGGAGTTCTTATAATGCTTACCAATATAAGACTTTTGGGGAGGCATAATGGGAAGATACTTATACTCTATCCTTTAACATGAGGTGATGGCTACTTCACCGTCATATATCTTGGTAACACCAGTAAAAAATGAAGAAAAAAACATTATAAAACTTATGGAATCAGTAGATAACCAATCCATTAAACCGATGCTTTGGGTCATTGTGGATGACAATAGCACGGACAGTAGCCCATTTCTGATAGAAAAATATTCAGAAGGTAAAGAGTACATACGTAAAGTTACCTATCCTGAGAAAAAAGAATGGGATATAGGAATCCATTATAGTGAAGTATGCATATATGGTTTTGAAAAGGCTGTGGAGATAGCAGAAAAAGAGGGAATAGACTACGAATATATCGCACTACTCGATGCGGATATAATACTTGATAATAGATATTTTAAGATACTGATAAATATCATGGAGAAAAATCCTCTATTGGGGATTACAAGTGGAGTTATATACTCATGGGATGGTAAAAAATATATAAAAGACATCTCTCGAAAGAACCTGCCTAGAGGCGCTGCTAGGATATGGAAGAAAAAATGCTTTTTGGAAACTGGAAGATATCTTCTTACATATTCTCCCGATGCGGTTTCCAACATAAAAGCAAATATCCATGGATGGAAAACCCAGATTATTGAGGAAGCCAAAGCATATCAAACAAGGCTCACATCCTCTGCCAAAGGAACATGGGTGGGCTTTACAAAGGCTGGAATGAGCGCGTACTATACTTATTACCCTCTTTCACTTGTGCCTATTAGGGTTGTTAGAACTATATTATCTAAGGGAACCAAAGAAGGAATTGCGTTTTTTATAGGTTATTTCAAAGCATGGATAAACAAGTATCCGAGAATTGAAGATGATGAAATAAGGAAATACAACAAAAAAAGACTTCATGAGATAATGGAGTATTGGCTCAAAAGATGATTATTTTAGTTTTATTTTTCCTTTTTTCAGTCTTACCAAGAAATAGGTACTGATAAGCACAGATGAAGCCCACCCTCCTAAATAAGATAGGGGCGCACCTATGGCACCATATTCTGGCACAAATATCAACGAAAATAAGATTGCCGCCGCGGCACCTCCGATAGTGTCATATGTGCTGAAAATTGGTCTTCCACCACCTTCCCATAATGATGAATATGCATTTCTTATTCCTGCAAATATGGATGCCACAGAGAGTATAACAAAAGGCAGATATGATAAAGAGTATCTCTCTTTAAATATCAAGACTATCGCCCATTTACCAAGAAAGATTGTAGGAATTAAAAGCAATATTCCAGAAAGTATTATTATATATATAGATTGCTTAAAAACACTCAATCTCTGCTCAATGTTTTTAAGAGAGGCTATTTTTGGCATAGATACTGTCAGTATGGCTCCCGGGACGAACCCATACACAAGTGAAAGAGTCAGGGCCACAGAGTATATCGCCACTTCTTGGTAATTGGTAAAATATTTAAGAGATAGGAGAGGGATTTGCACGATAACAGAATACGCCAGCGTAGTACCGAATACCGGCATGGAATAATAAATTATTTCTTTTATTTTATTTTTTGATAAATGTTTTATATTAAAATGTATTTCTGATTTGTGATACGCTTCTAGAAACAATATTGCTATCCAGCCTCCAAATGCATATATCATTAATACAGATATTTTTGTAAGCCCAAAATACAAAAACAAAAAAGCCAAAAGCAGCAATTTTATAAGATTTCTTAATATTCTGAAGATTGAGAATTTGAGATACTCCATCAACCCTCTTGTTATTCCAAAATACAGCAAAGGAATGGAATAACCCAAAAGAACCAAAAGAATTATGGGCTCTTGGGGAAAGAGTATAAGAGTGAAAATTTCGGTGCTAAGAAGGCTTATTAAAAATATAAATGTTATATTACTAAAATATGAATCTCTTGTTTTCCCTTGGTCTTTATATTTTGCCAAGAACCTTGTCATCGCACTGGGCAACCCCGTAGCCACCAAAGTCGCCAACAGACTTACAACACTCAATATATATCTTATTTCTCCATATTCTTCTTGGGGCATCCAGAGGGCAAGGACTGTCATAAACAAAAATGCCAGTCCAATACCAGTTATATTTCCAATACCGACCATAATCGATTTCTTAAGAAGATCTTTATCTTGTCGCACACCCCCTCATCTTTATTTTCTATATAATGATATCCCTTTTTCAGTTTGAATGTCTAACTCTTACGTAAATTACTTATACTGGAAGTATTTCTCTATAAACATGAAGCTTGTAATAATTACCTATTACTGGATTAATTCGGATGGTGGAGGAATAAGGGAATACACTAAAAATTTTGTATACGGCTTAAAAAAAATAGGAATAAAAACAAAGGTTATATTTATAAAAGGGAGGGATTCATCAAATTATAAGGTATCTTATGAAGGATTAAAATTTATACTGAAGACTTTAAAAATTCTGAGAGCAGAAAAGCCGGATGTTATTCTTTCTCAAGGGGTTTGGTATACAGAAATACCACCATTAATATATAAAATTTTTAATTTTAAGTTAAAAACTTTTATTTTATTTCATACTCAGCAACCTAAAAAATTTAGATTTGTTAAAAGACTAGTATACCAATTTATAATAAACCATTATGACAAAATAGGCTTTGTTAGCAAAGCTTTAGAGAAAAATGTCCAGTCCGTTGCGGGGCTTAAAATAAAAAAAGACGTCTTCATTTTGTATGCGGGAGCAAAAATTAAAGAACCTGCCACATCAGAAATTGGAGAATTTAAAAATAAATTCGAAATACCCAAAAATATACCTATATTGCTAGGACTGGGTTTAACTGCAGTGAAATACAAAGCTGAAGGGGCAAAATTGCTCATAGATGCTGTTAAAATTCTTAAAGATAAAGGAAAAAAAGTTATTTTAATTCTTACTCGAGAGGGAAAGTTTTCTCAAATGCTCAGAGAGTATGCAAAATATATAGGTGTTTCTGATTCTGTGATATTTACAGGAGATGTTGAAAATCCGTTTGTTCCCCTAGCTCTCTGTGATATTTATACCCACATAAGTCTAGGTGAAGGGCTACCTATTGCATTGTTGGAGGCAATGGCTATGGGTAAGCCTATAATAGCCACTCCGGTGGGTGGAATACCAGAAGCAATAGAAAATGGAAAAAATGGAATTTTGGTAGAGCCCGATGCAAATAAAATATCTAAACAAATAGAAAAATTAGTGAATAATAAAGAAATGCGCATGAGGTTGGCTAAAAATGCAAAGAGCACAGCCCAAGAGAAATTTACATGGGACAATACTGCTAAGAATTTTTTGAAGATGCTATGACAGTATCGAGTTCTCGGGGGTGTCGAGGATGCATGCAAATGCCACAATCTCTGGCCTATGGGCTGGCCTTCCCATGGCATTCACATTCCACGGAGGTTTCAGTGCCTTCACGGCTCTTGCTATGATTATTATTGCGAGCATGTCAAGGTTCCTGTTCACCTGCTGTACTGCTTTAGGGTTCATTCTTCTGTGAGTGCATATAGACATCATGCGGTTTCCGGAAATAACAGAAAGCATGATGGATAGAAGGCTTCCGAAGGAAGTCTGGACCAAGGTAATTATGAGAAAAGAAATATCCAATTAAAACTTTTGGGATGAGGCCATAGAGATGAAAAGCTATTTATAGCCCCACAGATACGCCTTATTAGATGAAACCTCTAAGGATTCCAATGAAAGAAACTGAATTCGATAATGGAGTGTGTTCTGCAATCTTTTGCATGTCTATGTATATTTTTTACAATAGAAATTATATCTATAATTCAAAATTATATACTTCAACAGGAGGTGAAGATACTGAAAAGGGATTTTAAACCCCTAATGCAATTCATCCTATACCGGTTACTATCTATTTTTAGCACCCTAATACCCAAAAAGAGAAAGATGATAATCTTTCTTTCCCTGCCACATTTTTCAGATAATTCTCGCTATCTTTATGAGCGAGCAAAAGGCTTATTGGGGCAATATCATTTCATATGGGTTGTTAAAGATATAAAAAGATTTGAATCTCTAGACGATGACAGCACAACATTCGTCCGGCATAGGAGCTTGGAATACTTAAAATTTATATTGCGTGCTAAGTATGTCGTCCACTCCGTAGGTATGCCATATTGGAAATCCAGAAACCAAATTGGGATTCAGTTGTGGCACGGAATTCCTTTGAAAATAATCGGAAAAAAAGAGCCAGTCTCGAAAGAAATTGTGGGACATAAATTAG
Organism: Caldifarciminota bacterium; assembly: GCA_015486685.1. Taxonomy (GTDB): domain Bacteria; phylum Hydrothermota; class UBA3072; order WFRC01; family WFRC01; genus WFRC01. Next base: position 3,642 of record WFRC01000047.1, on the reverse strand, counting down.
TAAGGACGAAATCTATGAAGCAAACCGATTACTTCATATCTACTTCGCATCTAGTTAGTTATATTTTGAGCTCTTCTTTCGACATCCCCATAGAGAAATTCATTTCCTTGGGTTACCCCAGATGTGACGCGTTGTTTTCTTCGGAAAAAAAGTCGAAAGATGTCCTTAGTGAGATGCTTTCGGTTGATGTGGGCAAATATGCCAAGATTGTGATGTATTTACCCACATTTAGAAATAACGAATACTACATTAAAATTATAAATCAGGCTCTGCATAGTAAAAAATTTCGTGAGTTTATCGAAGAGAATGGTGTTTTATTCATATTAAAACCACATATTCTCGATGAAGAGTTAGTGAAAAAATATGAAATAAAAAATATAAAAATTATTAAAAATTCTGATATAATGAACCGATTTTTGACTATCTATGATATTCTTCCATCTGTTGACATACTAGTTACTGATTACTCTTCTGTCTATTTTGATTATCTATTGTTAAACCGCCCAATAGTTTTTTATCCTCCAGATTTGGAGGCATATGAAAAGAGCAGGGGCTTCATCCTAACGCCATATGAAAGATGGACGCCCGGTGATAAAGCGAGTACTGTTGAAGAACTTATTGCGGCCTTAAAAGAGGCCATAGATAAACCAGATAAATGGAAAAAAGAAAGGGAGTGGATTCGAGATATTATGTTTGAGTATCAGGACGGGGAGTCCAGCGAAAGAATCGTTCGATACTTCTGGGGTGATAAATAGTGTGCGGAATAAATGGATTTACATGGCCAGATAAGGAGTTGATAGATAAAATGAATGAAACCATAGAACATCGAGGTCCGGACGACAGTGGAATCTATGTTTCCGATGAAGTTTCTTTTGGCCATGTTAGGCTTTCCATAATAGATTTAACTAAAAGAGGCCATCAACCGATGGAATATGAGCACAATGGAAAAAAATTGATAATAACATATAATGGCGAGATATACAATTTTTTTGAAATCAGAAAATATTTAGAATCCCAAGGATATGCATTCAAATCGAAAACAGATACAGAAGTGATACTTGCAGCATATATGAATTTGGGTCCGGACTGCGTAAAATTCTTTAATGGGATGTGGGCCTTTGCTATTTATGACCCTGAAAATGGCAAAATTTTTCTTAGCAGAGATAGACTGGGAATTAAACCACTCTATTATTACATAGATAAATATAAATTTATATTTAGCTCCGAGGTTAAGGCCATCCTCTTACACGATAATCTGAATATATCCATAAGGAATGAATCTCTTATAGAATACCTCATGTTCCGTTCTACATATGGAGAAAATACATTCATTGATAATATAAAAAAACTTTTACCGGGCAACAATATGTTATTTGATTTAAAAACAAAAGAACTTAATATTTTTGAATTTTGGGATGTGCCAATAATAGACAACGAAGACGATGAGCATGAATCCATTAAAAGAGTGGAAGAATTGATGAGAAAGAGCATCGACAGAAGGATGATTTCTGATGTTCCAGTAGGTTCCATACTGTCTGGTGGATTGGACTCTAGTATATCAACAGCATATATGGGAGAAACAAAAAAGGATTTAAACACATTCACAGTCAGATTTAAAAATTCTAATTTCGATGAAGGTGAATATGCAACAAAGGTATCGAACTATTTAAGCACAAAACATCACGAAATATGGATAGATTTTGATACATTTATAGATGCTATGCAAAAATACGCATCTCTTAAGGATGAGCCCATTGGTGTGCCCAACGAGATTGCACTTTTCCTTCTTTCGAAGAGAATAAGGGACTCTGGAGTATATGTTGTTCTCTCAGGAGAAGGCTCTGATGAAATATTTTATGGATATAATCGCATATTTAGATCCCCATATGATCTAGAAAGAATGCAACTGATTTCTCTATATGCAGAAACAGAAAAGCTCATGAATAGATATGAAAAACTTTATAACAAATATAATGGAAAACTCATAACAAAAATGGAAGACTTGATATTGTATCTGTATCCGTACTGGAAAGAAAGGGATATAAGCAAAGTTATTCGAGAAAAAAAAGACATTCAAAGCATAATTAAAAAAACAAAAGATGATATAAGAAAACTGGTTGGAAGAATACCGTATGATAACTATCGTAAATTATCTTATTTTTTCATAAAACTTCACCTTCCAATACTTCTAAACCGTGTAGATAACTCAACGATGATGAATGCTGTTGAAACAAGAGTTCCTTTTATAGACCACGAACTTGTAGAATACGTTTTCAATCTACCCAATTACTTAAAGAATCCATTCAAATCCATAGACGAATGGAAAGAATCCATTGATATGACTAGCGATGAAATAGCTGAAAATAAAGACATACCCAAATACATACTTAAAAAACTTGCAGAAAAGAAGATTCCTTCTGATATTGTATGGAGAAAGAAGATTGGTTTTCCAATCCCATTTTTAGAGTGGAAAGATAGATTGATTGATTATGCAAAAAACATTCTCCTTTCTAAAGAATCTTATTTGATTAAATACTTTGATTTGGAGGGCGTACAAGAGGTTATAGCAGAAATTTTAAATAGTGGAAACAATTACGATATACAACGCTTGTGGATGCTCATAAGCTTGGAGTTGTGGCTAAGAAATTGGAGTGATAAGATATGCAGGCAATAATTTTAGCGGCCGGAAAAGGCGAGAGGCTTATGCCTCTAACTGCAACGGTTCCAAAGGTGCTCCTTCCCCTTTCGGATAACGAGCCCATACTGAAGAAACAGCTAAAGGTTTTTGGAGATATCAAAGAAATCGATGGAGTTATTGTTGTGACGGGTTATCTCACAGAGAAAATCGAAGAAAAGGTTTATGAATGGGGCTATGGTGATTTCGTAAAGATTGCGTACAACCCATTCTACAAAGTGTCAAACAACCTGATATCTCTTTGGTTCGGTACACATTTTCTTGAAGATGATGTGATAATCACAAACGGAGACAATCTCTTCAAAAATTCTGTAATAGAAAAACTGGTGCAGGCAGGAGACGATGGAATCTTTCTGATGGTAGATAAGAAGAAGGAATATGACCTCGATGACATGAAAGTCCTTCTGGATGGGGGTCGGATAGTGAGGGTAAGCAAGAAGATAGGGATTGATGAGGCAGATGCAGAATCAACAGGTATCGCTAAATTCGCCGGAGAAGGTAGGAATAAACTCATCTATACCCTAGAGAGGCTAGTAAGGGACGAAGAATACCTGAATAGATTCTGGCTAGAGACATTCAATCTCCTAGCCTCTGAAGGAGAGAGGATAACCCCTGTGTGGATTGAAGAAGATAAATGGAAGGAGATGGACATTCACAGTGATAAGGAATTGATAGATTATCTTCTTAAAAATAAGATGTTCTGATAGACCTGATTTTTATGATTCTATTTGTTAGTTAGTTAGTAAAAAGATCGTCTCATAGTGAAACAATATCTGTAGCATCCCGATTTCATTTAATTAATATACCCCGCAGCTTGCTGCGGTTGGGACAGCAGACTGCATAGGCAAATAACAATATACTCCAGCATGTTCTATAGCCTATGGAAATAGAACATGCTCCGCATTGTACATATCGAATAAGATATCATATGGTTTTTGTGGTAAAAT
>WFRC01000046.1 GCA_015486685.1 Caldifarciminota bacterium | reverse complement strand
TTTATTTCTCTCCATCAGATGATTTCAAGGTAATTTATGATGCACCACATTTTATTCTTTCGTTTGAAGTTTATGTCGCTGGTGAGAAAAAGGGCAGACATATATATAAATGTAAGCATTACAAAATACTATCCATAGAATCACTATCTCTGGATGTAAAGTATGAATTTAATTCAGATAATAAACGAATATATTCAGAAGATAATGGCACGATTTTGTTAGCAGAAGGCAAAATTTAGGGCTACTATTCTTCTTTCCTTTATTCCCGATAAAAATCCTTGATTTTTTTGATAATTTATTTATTGATATGGTATGAAAAAGTGAGAATTGAGAAGTAGGAAGCAAAAAAGACCGTAAAGCGTGAGGCGTAAGGCGTAAATTGTGAAATGTGAGAGGAAAAAGGTGAAAGGATATTAAGAATAAGTTGAAAGTTCAAAGTTAAAAGTTAAGAAAAAGATTAGTTATTTGCCTGCGGCGTTATTACACTTCGTTGTATATTCGCTTCGCTGTTATTTGTTGTAAATAATGAACGAAATAAACGAAAAACAGATGAGATTGCCACGCCTACCTCTGGTAGGCTCGCAATGACACGGATAAGTGTGAAGAAGTAGGAAGTAATATATAAATGCAAAATGAAAAGTGCAAAATGATAAAGGCCGTAAAGCGTAAGGCGTGAATTGTGAAATGTGAAAGGAAAAAGGTGAAAAAAAGAACGGTAATACGATGATATGGAAATATGATAATACGGATAGGAGAGATTTTTTCTTTAATTTTTTACTTTTAACCTTTTACCTTTAACCGTTTGCATTTTAGAATTTGCAATTTGAATTGTTTGTGAAACAAACAAGGAGGTAATAGTGGCAAATATAGATAAAATAGGGCTGGCGTTTGATGATGTTTTGATAGTTCCTGGTAAATCTTCTGTTTTACCAAAAGATGTTGATGTAAAAACAAAATTTTCCAGACATATTCCCTTAAATATACCCATTCTAAGTGCGGCTATGGATACAGTTACGGAATCCGATATGGCAATTGCAATGGCGAGAGAAGGTGGTATAGGTGTAATACATAAGAATATGTCTATTGAAAGACAGGCAGAAGAAGTGGAGAGGGTAAAAAGATATGAAAGCGGCATTGTGCAAAATCCTATCACCCTTTCTTTACATTCAACAATCGGTGAAGCAAAAAAATATATGGAGAAGTATAACATCTCTGGATTACCTGTTGTGAAAAATAAAAAGATTGTTGGAATATTAACAAAAAGGGACATACTATTTGAAGAGAATGATAATAAAAAGGTTGAGAAGGTGATGACAAAGAAGGTTATTACAGCACCAGAGCGGACGGATATAGATGAGGCATTGGAAATTTTGAAAAAACACAGAATAGAAAAATTGCCCATTGTGGACGATAAAGGACATCTTAAAGGGCTTATTACAATAAAGGATATTACTAAAAGAAAGTTATATCCCAATTCCATTAAAGATGAACTTGGGAGACTCAGAGTATCGGGGGCTATAGGCGTTAGCGGTGATGCAATGGATAGGGCAAAGGCACTTGTTTCTGTCGGCGTCGATTGTCTTGTGATTGACACTGCCCACGCCCATACAAAGAAGGTGATGGATTTTTTGAAAAAAGCGAGGGATAAATTTAATACCGTAGATATAATCGTTGGTAATATTGTGACAAAGGATGCGGTGAAAGATCTGGTTGATTTGGGTGTAGATGGCGTTAAAGTGGGTATTGGACCTGGTTCTATATGCACAACGAGGGTAATTTCCGGTGCAGGCGTTCCTCAACTTACCGCAATAATGGATTGTGCTGAAATTGCACGAAAGAGCGGAATCCCTTTAATTGCAGATGGAGGCATTAAATATTCAGGAGACATAACAAAGGCACTTGCAGGTGGAGCAGATGCAGTAATGCTCGGTGCTCTACTTGCTGGGACAGAAGAAACTCCCGGAGAAACGCAATTTTTAGAAGGTAGAAGATTCAAGGTTTACAGAGGAATGGGGTCTATAGATGCTATGGAGGCAGGGAGTAAAGACAGATATTTTCAGGAGGACAAATTGGTTCCTGAAGGTGTTGTATCAAGGGTGCCATTCAGAGGTCCTGTATCAGAGGTAATATATCAACTTGTAGGAGGAGTGCGTTCGGGAATGGGTTATGCAGGCACACCCAATATTTCCGCCCTGAGAAACGCGAAATTTATCAGGATTACAAGACAGGGGTTAAGAGAAAGCCACCCACACGATATAACGATTATAAAAGAACCGCCAAATTATGATATTACGAGGTAAGAACAAGGAATATCCTGTTGATAAGATAACAAAACTTTACACCAGAGACTTCCTTTTTGATTTTGTAGACACAAAGATTCAGAAACACCAGAAATTTGGTCTAATTCTGACAGATATTGATTTCTTTAAGACAATAAACGATACCTATGGGCACATAAAGGGGGACAGAATAATCCATCAGGTGGCAAAATTTTTGAAGGATTATATTGGGGATAAAGGTACAGTAATACGGTATGGAGGGGATGAATTTGTTATAATAACCAATAGCAAGAATATCGGGGAAGTAAAGGATATAATCCATGGTATTAACGAAAGTATAAAGAAACACGAGTTTTCGAAGAATCCATCCTTGAGCATTCACCTTTCATTGGGAGGTGCATTTTATCCCAGAGATGGCGGGACATTAATTTCATTGATAAAACAGGCAGATAAAGAACTTTATCAGAAAAAGAGGAAAAGGTTTATCAAGGGAAGGAGAGTTTTTGGGCGGGAGAGAATCCTGGTGTCTTTAAGACATTATCTGGATAACACCCTGGCAGGCAAAGGGGATATACTTATTTTATACGGGGAAGCAGGTGTAGGGAAAACGACCATTATTAATGAAGGTATGAAATATGCCTCTTTGACAGGTTTTAATATAAAATATTACGCATTCAAGGATGATGAGAAATATTCTATGCTGATGCCATTAATGGATGAAATTGTATACAAAAAAG
>WFRC01000045.1 GCA_015486685.1 Caldifarciminota bacterium | reverse complement strand
TGGGTAAGAAATTACATAATCCTGTCATTCTGAATATTCTCTTCCATTGTCATTGCGAGCCTTGATTTATCAAGGTGTGGCAATCTCATTAAATGGGAATATGCCGTTTCCTCTCAATTTCCCTTCCTCTGTCATTGCGAGGGAGTGAAACGACCGTGGCAATCTCATTAAATGGGAATATGTCGTTTCCTCTCAATTTCCCTTCCTCTGGAATTATGGTCTTTTCCATTTTGCATTTAATCATCCGTCCCTACTTGGACTACAAAAAACAAAAAAAATTGCTTGACTTCTTAAAAAATATTATTATTATTAAAATATGATGAAAAAATATTTTATTATTTTAGCATTATTTGCTCTTCTGTTTTCTGGATGTTCAAAGGGTAAGGAGGCTACTTCTGAAACAAAGCAAATTGTGAAAGGATATGCAAAATCTGTCCTGAATGCACCTTCAAAGGCAAAGATTGTGTCAGACCTTTCAGCCCTCAGGCAGGCAATTCAAACATACAGGGTTGAGCATAGTGCCTTTCCTGCCTCTTTAAGTAATTTGAGCGTAAAATTATATTACCCGAATGAATATAATTATAACGCGAATACAGGAGAGGTGAAAAGTAAAAAATACCCAAATTTATGAATTCTATCCTTGAGCAGATTCAAGAGTCTGTTATAAGAAAGATGACAAGACTCGCCGATGAAAATGGGGCAATCAATCTGGCTCAGGGGATGCCTGATTTAGAACCGCCTCAAAAATTAAAAGACTATGCAAAGGAAGGTATTGATGGCGGATTAAATCAATATTCATACACATTTGGCAGAAGGGAGTTAAGAGAGGCAATTGCAGAATATTTGAAAAAGACCCGAGGTGTGGATTTTAACCCGGAAACCGAAATTACTATAACCTGTGGGGCAAGTGAAGCAATAGCGGTTTCCATTGTATCATTGATAAATAACGGCGATGGAGTAGTGATTATAGAACCATTTTATGAAAATTATCTACCTACAACCCTAATAGCAGGTGGTATTCCCCATTTCCTAAGATTGAGAGGGAAAAATTTTGTGCTTTCTGAAGGTGATGTAAAGAAATTACATAAATTTAAGGCAATTATTATCAATACCCCGCATAATCCCACAGGCAGGGTTTTTACGAAAGAAGAATTTTCCCCTCTTGCAAAAAAAGTTGAAAAATATGGGGCATATATTATATCCGATGAAACTTATGATTTTCTTACCTATAATATCCCATTCCTTTCTCCTGCTCAAATCCCGAAGTTGAAGGATAGAACAATACTTATAGGCAGTTTTTCAAAGGTATTTTCTATTACAGGCTGGAGAGTAGGCTATGTTGCCGCACCCCAGAATATATCGTCCGAACTCAGAAAAATCCATGATTATTTGACTGTTTGTGCCCCATCACCTGCGCAGTGGGCAATAGAACATTTTCCTATTACAGAGGAGTATGTAAATAGTGTAAAAAAGATATATACAGGGAGGAAAAACATCTTTTCCTCATACCTGAAGAAATTGGGCTTTGAATTTTTTGAGCCTGAAGGTGGATATTATATTCTTGCAAATTTTTCTTCCTTATGGGATGGTAATGATTGGGGTTTTGCCCAATTCCTTGTAAAAAATAAGAAGGTTGCCGTTGTCCCGGGCTCATCATTTTATCATTCTAAAACATCAGGTTTAAAAGAAGTAAGATTTAACTTTTCCAGGAACAAAGAAATACTTAAAGAAGTTTATAGAAGACTATCAAAATAATAAAGCCAGCCGATAGCATTGTCATTGCGACCTGCCCTTCGCTACCATTCTGCCCCTCTTCTTGTGTCATCCTGAGTGAAACGAAGTGCCTAAGACGTGAGCAAATGGAATGAGCGAACAATCTCCTCTTTTTTCTCATTGTCATTGCGAGGAGCATAGCGACGAAGCAATCTCATTAAATGGGAATATGTCGTTTCCTCTCAATTTCCCTCCCTCTGAAATCGTAGTCTTTTTAATTTTTCATTTTGCATTAAATCTTCTCCCTCCCTTGATGTCTACCTGTGCGTGTCCGCACGCAGACAGGGGAGGGATAAAAGAGAGGGTGTCTTATGCTCTTGAGTTTTTTAATTTTTATGACTGACCCCACTGAAAAGTGGGTAAAAGATTACGTATCCCCTGTTCCCATCAGATAAAAAATTTAACCTTTTTATTAGATTATGTCTTGACAAACCACAGTAATTTTATCTAATGGGAATATGGAGGAGAAACAGGATGAATAAATTAATACTGATAGTTGACGATGAACCTGATATTTTAGAATTGGTATCTTTACACC
>WFRC01000044.1 GCA_015486685.1 Caldifarciminota bacterium | reverse complement strand
GGGTCAACAGTAAAATTTGTATTTGTCTCCATTGCCTGCACAGGATTAGTAACGGGCATTCTCTGTATAGACCTTCCTGTAATCACAGACTTTGTAGCAGTAACATGCTTCTCTATAACCTTCCTCGCATAGACTCTTACTTCTTTACCTTTCAATTTGATTACCGCTGATGTGAGTTGAAAATTTATAACCATTGTCTGGTCAAGAAAAACATCCACACTCTTAACAGTTTGTGTATGATAACCTATCATTCTTGCTTCAAGGTCATAGGTGCCAGGTGCGATATTTAAGATTACATAGTATCCATCTTCATCTGTTACAGCCCCTAAACCTGTTCCGCTAACAACAACATTTACAAAAGGGAGGGGCTCATTTGTCTGTTTATCTATTACCCTTCCTGAAATTTTTCCCGTTGTTCCTGCCGTGAGACTTACACCAATAAAGATTAAGGATAAGATAAGAAATTTTTTCATTTTTCCTCCCATTTAATGTATATATGTGAATATCTTCAATGCCTTATTACCTGCATCAAGTAAATAGAAGGTATCACCTCTTGCGGTTGCATCCACTATTGAACTGAATCTATCAGGTCCACTGCTGCCTCCTGTTCCCCATTTCCATCCTAATTTCGGGTCGGTTCGGTTTGCCAATTGTACACCATCCCAACCCGGACTGCTGCCACAAATATAAAGATTATAGTTCATATAAAAGGCACTATAAAAATAGGTAGAATCAGGGAGAGAATCCAGCGGGAGAAGATTATCCACAAGCAAATTCCCATTCTGGTCATATTTCCTTAAATAGGGAATTCCATCAACATCTGCATAGAGGACATAAATGTCATCTACATTGTCAACAATTATACCTCCTCTGGGTGCCATACGGCTAAAAGTTGAGGGACCTCTCACTGGTGCCAATATATTGTTTAAAGTGGTATCATATACCGTAAATATCTTATTTGCAGCGTTTAAGGTAAGGTAAATCTTTCCATTATTGTAGCAAAAATATCGTCCATTAGATACATCAGCTCCTATGGCCGCCGTATCATACACATATTTGCCGCTACCATCCTTTATAAATCTTACTAATGCCTCAGCACTACTTATATACATCCTATCGTATTCATCAAATACTATATCCACAGGGTTATCCAATGGCTTTGTCCCAACTAAATCAGGTAAAATTAAACTCCCCGTTAAATTCAAACCTGTTTTTGAATAAAAATTCACAACCATATTTTTTGCATCAAGTATGGCAATCTTATCGGAAGAGATTCCAAATCCCATAGGCATCTGGAGAGAAGAATCCACAATTTCCCCTTCATACTTGTATGGAAGAACTCTCGTATCTATCCTCTTATCTACAATCCCCCCCCTATTATCGCTCAAATTAACATATACCTGGCAATAACTATTGCCTTCCTCAGGGTGCCATCTAACTACATTGTTTTTTATGTAGGTATCTGTCTCTATAATGCTGTCTAATGTATCTGCGAGAGTCCCATTCTGGATATGCCACAGATAAGAAAAACTTGTATCTATTCTATCAGAATCAGCAGGAATTACTTGAAACTGAATATATGAACCAAATATTGTAACATATTTGTTCTGCCATTTTACATTTGGCTCAATTTGAACGGCATTAAACCAGGGAGATGTTTCTGATAGCGGGACGGGTGGATTGTTGCAACCCTGAAAAACCATAATCAAGAAAAAAGAAAAAAATGTTCCTATTATTAACCTCTTTTGCATATCACCTCCTAATTATTTTTATTATTTTTATAAGGTTTTGTAAAAAACATAGTCGCAGCACAGAGTGAAAGACAAAAGTTAAAAGTTCTTCCACTTTTTACGACTCAGGGGCTTTCCTTTTCTTTCTGTTTCATTTTTCCTTCTCACTTATTTGTGCAATCTCGCGGTTTTATATCTTTTCATTCCTATTTTCCACAATACCTTTTGTAAAAGTATAAAAACCAATTTTTTATTGTCAAGTCTTTTTTTTAATTTTTTTAATTTTTTTGCTTCACCCCACAAATAAAATATCCACCAACAACCCATCTTTTACCTCCGTATTTATCAGAACTTAATATATACTATCTTGAAAACGAACTACTCATAGCCCATATTCTCTTTCCTGAATGCCCGTAGATATATCTTTATCACCTTTTCACTTTTACCCCGTTTATTCCTTTCTCATTACTACTTTTTTTATCTTTTCTACGACAAGATGTGCATTTATTCCATCTGCCTCGGCAACAAAATTTGTTACTACCCTATGGTCAAATACAGGGTGTATTAAACTCGCTAAGTCCTTCAAGGATGGGGTAGGTCTGCCGTCCAGGAGAGATTTCGCCTTCGCACCTATCACAAGATACTGAACAGCCCTGGGAGATACACCCCAATTGACATACTTTTTCACCTCAGGTATGGTACTGTAAGATGGTCTACTCATTTTACCGCATTGGACCGCTACTTTTATTACTTCCTCACTCACAGGAACATCCCTTATGACAGAATAAAATTCCACTAATTTCTCCTTTTTTATAATCTTTTTTACAGGAGGAACAATGGAGGTAGTTTTTTCCTTAATAATTTTGACCTCATCTTCAAAATTCGGATAATCTATATTGAGAGAAAACATAAATCTATCCAGCTGTGCCTCGGGCAGGGGATATGTGCCTTCCTGCTCTATTGGATTCTGAGTGGCTACCACTGTAAATGGCAGTTCAATCTTGTAAGTTTTTCCACCCTGAGTTACTTCATATTCCTGCATTGCTTGAAGAAGTGCTGATTGAGTTTTTGGTGGGGCTCTATTTATTTCATCCGCAAGCACTATATTTGCAAAAATAGGCCCCTTTATAAATACAAATTTTCTTTTGCCTGCCTCAGGCTCTTCCTGAATAATATCTGTACCTGTAATATCAGAAGGCATTAAGTCAGGGGTAAACTGGATACGGGAAAATCTTAAATTTAGAATTTCTGCCAGGGTATTTACAATAAGCGTTTTTGCCAATCCTGGAACACCAATAATAAGTGTATGACCACCTGAAAAAAGTGCAATAATAAGTTTTTGAATAATATCCTTCTGGTCAATAATAACCTTTCCCATTTCCTTCTCTATATCTTCTCTTATTTTCAGCATATACTCAATCATTCTTTCAGTATTTTTCATCACTTTCTCCTTTTTCGTTTATCTCGTTGATTTAGTCTATCTGGTCTATCTCGTCCCAGTGAAATAGTTTTACATTTCACGGGATAAATTTATTTCGTTTTTCCCACGAATCACCACCACGGTCACGTTTGTTAATTCTTTCCTCATTCACTCTTCTTTTCTCAACCTTAACCTGTCTTTTTGCCAGTATTCAATATCTTCATCCTCTATTCTTCATTCTCCATCCTTTCGCTGGCAGCTGGAAGCCCATATTTTCTTCCTTGAATTGCTGGCAGCTATTTTGTCTCATCTACTCATTCACTTCCCACTTAAAGTGTAATAACGCCGTAGGCAAATAACTATTCTCATTCATTTTGCATTATCATCGGGGCTGGGAAGCCCCTCCTACATCAATCTGGTAAGTATCCTTTTGGCGGTTAGCGGATAGCGGTCAGCGTCTTTCTGCCATCGGCTTTTAACGGTCTTTTCTTTTTTAATTCAATAAACTCTCTAACTCTATAAACCCTATCAACTCCATAAACTCAAAAAACTCATCAACTTCTCACTTCTTAGTTCTCACTTCCCAGTTCCCACTTCTCAGTTATATCCATACCCTATCAACTATACCCTAATTTTTTTGCCATCGGCAAACGGCCATCGGCTCTCGGCTGCCTTTTTCACTCTTCTCTAAATGTCTTGATAATCGCATTAAGTTCGTCTAAGTAGGGCCACTTTTTCTTCTCAGGTGAAAATATATGGCAATCTATGAAATATGTCCTATTAAACTTCTTATCATAAAATATATAAGAAAAAAATGGACCGCCCATCACAAGTTTCGTGTTTTCCCATATTCCTTCTATCTTTTTTGCCTTTCTTCTTATAAATATTGTATCCTTTATATGTGTATACTGTAGCAATACTGAATCACCGTCAAAATATTCCTTCCCAATCTCATTCCTTTTCTTCGCAGGAAACCAATTTTTTCTACCCTCTTCAAAGTAAATGGTAAATAATCTATCAGGATAGTGTCTGATATAGGAAATTATATTTCTTCCCTTTACTGAAACCTGATATCCCATCGGGATATCTACAGAGAAACCGTATCTTTCCAACATCTCCTTTGTTTTTTTCTCCTGAAATCCTTCTCTATAAAGGGCATTTCCTATCTGTTCCCTTGCAAAATCTCTGAAGAGCTGAAAAATATGCTCCCCGTTGTCTTTCAATAATTTTTCCGCATATTTCCTACTTCTCCCATATACAGCCACTATACACTGTCCTCTTGTCCAGGAATCTTTTGAAAAAAATATACCTCCTGAATCTATTTTTTCATTCAGCAATGTATCAAGAAATGTTCCCTTCCAGCCTACAAGGAGTATATGTTTCCAAAACTTAAATTGGTCTATTTGAGAACTATTTAAGACCGTCACTCTAAAAATCGACTCCCGCGAGGGGAGAAACAAATCTTTCTCCAGGTACGGTTTAATATCTTCGTATATCTTCTGTTCATCCTGAGGGGCAATAAAAACAACTGTATCCCTCCCCCCTACTGCATAAGGTAGGGTTTTCGTGCAACCGCCTATAAGAAGAATGAATAGAAATAGGCTAACGGCTGTCTTTTTCATTTCAATAAATTCCTTGCTATTACTATTTTCTGAACTTCTGATGTGCCTTCATAGATTTCCATTACCTTTGCATCGCGGTAGAGTCTTTCTACGGCATAATCCTTCGTGTATCCATATCCACCATGTATCTGGACTGCCATTCTTGTCGCTTCCACTGCCACCTCAGATGCAAACCACTTTGACATTGCAGATTCCTTAGAAAACCTCTGTTGTCCCTTATCCTTTGAATATGCTGCTCTATAAACAAGGAGTCTTGCCGCATCAATGCGGGTTGCCATATCTGCAAGCATACCCTGAATAAACTCAAATTGTCCAATGGGCTGTCCAAACTGTACCCTTTCCTTTGCATATTTTATTGATTCATCAAGGGCTGCCTGTGCAATGCCGACTGCCTGTGCACCTATATCAATCCTGCTCACATCAAGTGTCTGCATTGCGATGTAAAATCCTTTATTCTCTTCACCCAAAAGATTTTCCACAGGGACCTTGCAGTTATCAAACATCAATTCTGCGTTGCCTGATGCCCTGATGCCCATCAAATTCTCGTGCTTTCCCACACTGAAACCCTCAAATTCCCTTTCTATTATAAATGTGCTTATTCCCTTATGTCCTTTTGATTTATCTGTATATGCAAAAACAATGAATATACCTGCCTCTGTGGCATTTGTAATAAATCTTTTTGCCCCATTTAAGATATAATAATCACCTTCTTTTACTGCTGTTGTCTCAATACCTGCAACATTTGAGCCTGTATTGGGCTCTGTTAAACCAATTGCACCAATCTTTTTTGCTGAAGCAAGTATAGGCAGATATTTCTTTTTTTGCCCCTCTGTTCCATAAATAAGGATAGGATATGCAGCGAGAGAGTTATTTACAGCAGTAATTACACCTGTTGTAGCACAGGCACGAGAGATTTCCTCAACGGCAATGGCAAGACTGACAAAATCCATACCAGAACCCCCATATTGTTCGGGGATTACAATACCCATTAAGCCTAATTCAGCAAGTTTTTTGACTGTATCTTTTGGAAATTCTCTTGATTCATCAATCTCTGCCGCCTTTGGTTTAATTTCCTTTTCGGCAAATTCTCTTACCATCTTTCTCAATAATGTTTGGTCCTGGTTTAATTCAAAATCCATCATTCCTCCTTTTTTTCACAAAATAAACATTTTTCTCAAAATGTCAACCCAAATAATGCAGAATAAAAACGCTGACCGCCTACCGCTAACCGCCAGATAATAATGCGGAATGCGGAATTGCCTCGTAAGGCGTAAATCGTAAGGCGTTAATTGTAAAAACAACAGATAACAACGCATTGGCACGGTCAATGCACTCCAAAAGAAACTACGCATTCACACGGTGAATGCACTCCATACTCCCGGATGAACCGGGAAGTAAGAAGTAGGAACTGAAAAATCGTTAAGCGTAAATCGTGAGGCGTTAATTGTAAAAACAACAGAATAACTACCCCTTTCATATGAGAGTGTTCATTCGCTTCACTCACTCACGCCTTCGGCTTCCACGCCTGCCTCTGGCAGGCTCGCAATGACAACACTGGGAGCTGTGAGCTGGTAGCTGGCAGTCCCCTATTCTTTTCCTCATCTACTCATTCCCTATTTTATCACTTTGCCAATCCTGCCCCATCTGACCTTTACAAAAAATTTGTAGATGGGTACCTGTTTTTTCCAGGACCAATAGATGATTAAAGGTGAGCCTGATATAAGATTCAGGGGCAAAGGGCCCCAAAATCTTGAATCATCAGAATTATCCCT
>WFRC01000043.1 GCA_015486685.1 Caldifarciminota bacterium | reverse complement strand
TCTTCCTTTTTTTCATAAGATTTCTCCCGACCCACATCATGAGCTTGCTCTTTCCGGCCCTTCGGACCCCGGTGGATACCTCTACCACCTCGTAATCCCCCCTCTTGAGGAGCGTGGGTGCTATCTCTCTTTCTACGAGCTGCTCTTTCTGAGATAGGAGCCATTCTCCATCCGAGATTATCTCTTTGAGCGTGGATATGTCCGTCATATGGATGCGTATAACATTCTCATTTATAAAACTTGCGAAGTTTGAAAGTATATTTTCAAAAATCACGCAGAAGTTGAAAGTATGGTTTCAGCTCACGAGCAAAGATAACAGGTTTCAGAGAGCTCCATGATAACGGTGTACCGGTACCTTGTCATGATTATAGAAGGAAGGGAAGGATTTAAAGGGTTCGGTGAGGAAAGAGTTTCAGGCAACCCTTTCCCATTCTCTTTCAAAACCGACAAAACCACAGTAAGGACAGGTCTTTTTTCTCCTTTTATCGGCTTTGAACCTCGTTTCTTTTCCACATTTCGGGCATTTCAGGGTAACAGTGCCTTTGACGGGAATTCTTTTCAATAGGATTTCCTCTACGGATTCTTTGCGTTCTTTTTCCATTTATTCACCTCTTTTCTTTTGTTTTTCGCATTCTTTCCAGCTCTTCAAGTGTGTGGTAATACCTTCTTTTTGGAGCGCTGGAATCGTTCGACTCCTTACTTCTTCTACGGGGCATTCGAGCTAGCACCCATTCTTTCTTTCCCCAGGGTGGTGCGGCTCTTATATACATCATACCACTACTTGCCTTGGTTGATGTAGGGCCGACCACTCCGGCCATTATCACATTGGCTCTTATCTTGGTCATATTTTTCACCTCATTTCCCACACCGACCTACTACTATTTAAATCTTTCGTGCATGTTATAAATAATACATAAAAAACAGTGGTTTTTGATAACAAAAAGATAACAAAAAACTAATTCTCACTTCAAATTGTACTGATTTTTCAATCTTCGCTGTTGCTCTTCCACAAAGAATTTCAACGATAGAAGGATCACACTCATGTTGCTGGTCGGAAGGCCGTTCAGTTGGACTATCTCTCTCGCACCTTCAAATAGTTTATCTAGCATTAAAAATAATTAGAAAGTATTTATTTTTTATAGAAGAGTTCGCTGGTCTTATTCATTGTTTTCTCAATCTAATCGGGGCTGAGGGGAGCCCTTATTCTAGGTAAAATGAGGTTAAGCAACCCTTTCCCATTCCCTTTCAAAACCGACAAAACCACAGTAAAAATATTTGCAATATGAAATCTATACTTAGATAATCAGAAAGTTTAAAAACAATAATGAATAAACCACAGGTAGGTGGAAAAATGGAATTCGAAAACACACCCTCTTGCGAAGAATTCGAGAAGGAATTGAATAGATATGGGATAGAAGAAAAAGATGAAATAATAAGGATTATGAAAATAATGTATATGAATGGCGGTCGAATACCTGTTTCTCAAGGTGTCACAGACAATAAGATTTTGTTCTCGATACCGGAAATTATGAAAAATCCAAACCTAAAAATCTTAGTCCAGAGGACCATAGGAGAGGGCACAGGATATAATAGAGTCTATTATAAAGAACTAACTGAAAGAGGTTCTGATATAGCATACAATTGCTATATAAAAGAAGTGTTGGATCGAGAAGAGGAACTGTTGAACATCCTCAAGAAATACAACAATAAACTCCTTTATCTGATTTCGTTGGGTAGCGCAAGGGGGAAGGTTATAGAACTGGCATTAAAAAATGGAGAAGAAAGGCTAAATTTAAGAGACCTAATATACGAATATAGGATAGAAGAATCCAATGTTATTATGATGGCTTTTCAGGAGGCGATAAAAAGAGATTATCCAAAAGCCAGAATATCCCCCGGAAGTTGGAACTATTTAGATGAGCTAAGAAAGAAAAACTTAGAAATTATACCTAAAAAAGCCTATGAAATCGCATTTTCTAGGTTTCTTTTAAATTATGAGAAAATAAGAAGAGAAGCACTAAATGTTTTTGATGAACTATATCATCATGGGTTTGCAACAAAACTTCCTCCTAGGGAATATTACAGCGCTCCTTTTGAGTTGTCATTCTTTTTGAATAAATTTGCAGAAAGACCAGAAAAAGAATTTACGTTGCTCAAATACTTCTTCATTCTCTCTTTAGGCATCAAAGAGACAGAGAGAGATAATTTCTATCTGTATCTGAAAAAGTTTGAAATAACGGAAGAAGAACTTGCTTGGGGCATAAACTTTATGCATAATAACAAGTTAACCACCAAATATAACAGAGAAGCTGAAGGTATGCCTTTCCTGATTCTAAACGAAGAAAAAGCAAACGAATTTTTTAATTATCAGTTAGAAGAAATAGCAAATCAAATATTAATAGGAGGAGGCTCTAAGTACGACACAGAAGGATTTGGTCCATAAAATTGTAAATATCACACCATGCGACTCTGAATTAATGGCTTGGGCTGGAGAGCGATTGTTACAGCATCTTTTATGGGAGTATTTTGAGGAAAAAGGATATGAGGTCTATGGGGAGGTATGGATAGATAAAAAGTATGAAATGTATGACGAAGTATTGTTAGACAAGAAAGACAGAGTTGATTTAGTAGTTATAAAAGAGGGGGATGTTTTTGGAATAGAACTAAAAAGAAGGAGGGAAATCAAAGACGAGGATAAAGAACAAATAAAAAGATATATCTCATCAGAAGCTTTTTCGGATTTCGTGATAATCATTCAATATAAATCATACGGAATGAATGATTTTATTGATGAAGGAATCGACCTTTTGGGTGTATCCGAATTTTTTGATTTGCCATTTACACCAAAATTTGCTTTCACATCGATAAAAGAGGAGAAAAGACCGCCATTCTATGCGCTCTATAGAGCGCCTATCTCGAAGTTATACGAACAGATTAATGGAGAACTGTTCATCCCTCCTGTCGAGCTATCAAATCTCAGATTTGAAAAAAGATTTGAGCCAAAGAAGAAACTAATATTTACAAGAGACAATGAAATAACCATAGAACACAATCTATGGAAAAAATTTAGAGAACAAGGATATTGTGTTTTGCCCGAGGTTCATATTGGTGGGGAGGAGGAAACCAAGAAAACTAATGAAATAGATTTATTGCTAAAAAACGAAAATGAGATAATAGCTATAGAAGTAAAAAATAAATCACCACTTAAAGCAGACCAGATAGAATTCTATAGGAAAGTTGCAGATTTAGGAATTACTGTATGGATAGTCGCTCCTCAAAAAAGATTGAAAAGCATCCAGAAGATGCTAAGTAAAAAGCAGCTGGAAGGGTTTCAGATTCATTCCTATGAATCCCTAATTGGAACTCAGAAATCCATTACAGATTTTTAATTTTCTATCTCTTTTTCCCAATTCTCTACCACCATATCCACAATCTCCCCCGCCTTTCCGGTGTAGTTCCTGTAATCCATCGCCCTCCTATCTGCTCTTATAATAATAGCATAGTGATACTCTATCATTGTTGTGCCTTCTTTAGTTTTTCTTTATTTAGCTTATCTATTAGTTGGCCTATTATTTCACTTATTTCTGTAAGTGTACCTAGTAATTTTTCTTTCAGTTTATCTTCTCTTTCTCCCGCTATTTGTTCACTACAATTAGGCGATGCTGAGTGATCAGGGATGCAAAAGATGCTTCCCAGTCTTATATTTATATCTTTTAGGAGCTTATCTATGGGCAAATCCGAATTCCTCCTTAGAGCTAATCTCTCATTTAAAAATTTATATGTTTGAGGAATGTCAAAAAATGGCAATCTTGTAAGACCTAATTTTTTATACTCATCAGGATTTTCCTTTACATCTTTCAGGAATTTGTCAATTCTGTCTTTGAAATTTGAAAGATTTTCTATCGCCCCTTCATAGTTAGTATTGAAGATTTCCAATACAGAAGCACAAAATATAGCAGAAATCATCTTCTTCCGGTCGTTATCATAATCCTGCGAATCAGATTGATGTTTAACTGATTCTATTCTCTCAGGGAATTCATATAAACTGGTTCCAACGAAATCAGATAACGCTTTTCTCGCAGAAATGACATCATCTATCTTGAATATGCAACTATTAACATAATTTAATATGTGCGGAAGGAATTCGAGGTCTTCTCGATAAGCCTTTATCTCATTATAGTTATCATTTAAATGAGCAACACTATCTAATTTATGTTTTAGGGTATTATCTAACAAAACTTTTCCAAATTCATAGTTTAGAGTAATTACTTTGTCCCACAATGGAGATTTTGTTTGATTTGGATATTTCTCTAATTTACTATAATATGTCTCCCCAGCGCTTGGTGAAATAAGAACGATTTTTAAATTTTCATTCTCTTGAGCCGCGTCCAAAAATATTTCCAATATATCATCATCTCTAAAACTATATCCAACAATGACACAAATGTCTGCATCTTTTAGTTTATTGCGCAGTTCACTTCTCAAAAAATCCAAAATTTTGTTGTATTTCCATTTCGATGGTGAAGGATACAAAATAAAAGGAGACGCCGTCTCTGCCGTCATTAATTTAATCTCATCTGTTTCTTCTTGATTAAATAGCACAGGAATTTTAACATAATTTTGCTTATTCGTTTCATACCACATAATTGAACCGTGTATTTTGTATAGATAGATATCAAATTTATATTTGTCACTTTTCTTATACTCGAATCTTTCAGGCTCCCATTCCATACCAAAACCGTCAGTATATCTTAATTTATGTCTCAGGGAAAGAGTTTCTATGCATGTATCATAATTCACACTAAAAATAATCAATGGTCTTCTAATAATCTCTACTAAAGGATCCATGTAGCTTATTTTTTCATCGTCGATGACGACAGTTTTTTTCCTTATAAATGCTTTTAACTTCTTAGCAAATATTTTAATGTTTTCTTTTTCCTTTTTGTCAAATATAAGTTTTCTATCTTCGAAAAAAATACTTATTAGGAAATTATCTGATTTTTTAATATAATCTGTTAGTGACTCCACGGTTTCCAATAAATATTCAACATCGATATCTTTTTTTAGATTCTTTCTTATTGTTTTAAATAAGTCCAAAAGCTTTTCGTCCCCTTTTAAATAATCAGAAAATTCTTCTACAAATTTTTTTGTTGTTGGCACCCCTGCCTCTACAGATGCCCCCGCGCCGAGAAAAAATATAATATCTTCTTTCCCTGTCATTTTTTCATCGCCCCCCACTCCCTCACAACCATATCCACAATCTCCCCCGCCTTTCCGGTGTAGTTCCTGTAATCCATCGCCCTCTCTATTTCCTCGGGGCCGAGGAGCGCTCTGACCTCATCGCTTTCCATCAGCACATCCCTGAGATGCCTGCCCTCGTTCTCGGCCTTCATGGATAGTTTCCTTATCAGCTCATGTGCTTCCTGCCTTCCCATTCCCTTCTCGGTCAGGGAGAGCATCACGGACTCCGCCATTATCAGGCCGTGGGAGCGCTCTAAATTCCTCAGCATATTTTCAGGCTTCACCACAAGGTTGCGGAAGACATCCTCCATCTTTCCGAGTATATCATCGAGGAGTATGGC
>WFRC01000042.1 GCA_015486685.1 Caldifarciminota bacterium | reverse complement strand
GTATATTTATATCCATTTATCTTGCAGTAATATCAAGATTTGAGGTAGCACCTATAATGAAATTTTGGACTACCTTTGTTTTTCTATTTATAATTACCTTCTTTGTTTTTCTTTATCACAATCTATATGACCGAAAAAGGTATGTAAACCAGACAGAAATTTTTATAAAAACTATTCTTTCTTCTTTTTATGCTGTTATTCTTTATATCCTATTTATCTTTTTTATAAAGTCCGAAATTTTTGAATCATCTCGAATTGTAATATTACTCTTCTTTATCTATTTTCTTGCGATAAATATCATTTTTCGACTCCTGATTGCACCATTTATTTTTGAAAAATGGCTTGCGAATAAAAAGAGGAGGCGAAAAGTTGTGGTTATTGCAGATGGTGAGCATAAGAAAAAGATTGAAGAGATGCTGGATTTTCGCGCTATTCTGGGGTTTACCCCCTGCAAGAAAACAGAAAAAAAATGCACAGATACTGCATTCCTATGGGAGAACAAAACTGATATCGGCATTGTGTATAAAAAAATAAAGGAATCACTTAAAAGATACTATCTGGTAGAGGCGGTTATTCCTGCATTTCAGCATTTACGCATGGAACCTACCTGGACACGAATAAGCGGTATGCCTGTATGGGAATTTCGGAGTAGAAATTGTTCTAAGTTTACAGAGGAC
The DNA here is from genome assembly GCA_015486685.1 of Caldifarciminota bacterium. Lineage (GTDB taxonomy): Bacteria > Hydrothermota > UBA3072 > WFRC01 > WFRC01 > WFRC01. Next base: position 20,838 of record WFRC01000042.1, on the reverse strand, counting down.
GTAATAAGACTTATAGATATTGTTATTTCACTCTTTGTTATTGGTCTTGCAGGAATCCCTATGCTTATCGTAAGTTTCATTATAAAACTTGATTCCGGTGGTTCTGTGCTTTTCAGACAGAAAAGAATAGGAAAGAATGGAAAAATTTTTACTTTTTTGAAGTTTCGTTCAATGCATAATGAAGCATCTGATGATATACATAAAGAGTATATAAAAACACTTATAAATGGAGAGAAAAAGAAAGGGGAAATTTTCAAGATGGAAGATGACCCCAGGATAACACGATTTGGAAGATTTATAAGGAAAACAAGCATAGATGAACTGCCTCAATTTTTTAATGTCCTGAAGGGCGATATGAGTATCGTGGGTCCAAGACCTGCACTTCCCTACGAAGTAGAAATGTATACAGATTGGCATAAAGACAGGCTTACGATAAAACCTGGGATTACAGGCACATGGCAGGTTTTTGGCAGAAGTTTTCTTCCATTTGATGAATCTGTATTTCTGGATTTATATTATAAAGAAAATCGGTCGGTATTATTAAATCTTTATCTATTTTTGAAAACTATTCCAAGAGTTTTGACCTCAGTCGGCGCCGAGTAAAAAGAAAAAAGCCGTAAGGCGTGAGGCGTGAAGCGTGAGAAGTAAATAAGTCAATCACTGATTTTCACAGGGTAAATATCTGTCATTAATTAAATAGTATTAGATATTTACAAGTTTACAACTTCATAGAATGTTTATTATATAAACATTTCGCCTGAGTTTACGACTGATTCCCATATTTTTATGATATAAAAAACTGATTAATACTGAATATACTATACAAGAATGATATTTTACAAACAAAGAATATCCTGGTAAAATAAAAGAAGAAAAGTCTAAATGATGCAAAAAAATTATTGACAAATATGGAGTATATGTGTATTTTTATTATATGCTGAGAGAATTGCTCAATTTAGGTTTATATAAAATGAAAATATTTTGGTTTGTTTTATGTATGCCTCTCTGGCTTATTGGAAATTATTATCAATGGGGTAGCAATGGGCCTGAGGGAGGCGCTATATATTCAATCATCAACCCAAACATTGATACCCTCTGGGCAGGGACAGAGAGTGGCATATTTAAAACAGAGGATGAAGGTAATAATTGGATACGAAAAGGCCTGGGTAAACAGAGGGTATATGCAATCTATGATGCTTCAGATGCCCTATATGCAGGGGTAAAGGATAATGGTGTATTTAGGTCCACAGATGGAGGAAATTCATGGTCATTATCAGGACTTGAAGGCAAAACAATCCTGAGTCTCATAGAAAATAGTGGTATCTATGCAGGAACAGAGACAACAGGTGTGTATCTCTCCACCGACAGTGGTCAAACATGGTCTGCTGATGGATTAGATACCTTATCTGTCTATGATTTGACCGGGGATACAAACAAATTATTTGCAGGCACAGATGATGGTGTATACGAAAAAAAACTGGGTTCATGGAGCCAATCAGGATTATCAGGCAATATTGTTTACGCCCTTGGGATAAAGGGAGATACTGTTTATGCAGGGACAGAGGACAGTGGTGTATATATTTCTACAAACGGTGGATTTACATGGAGCTCAACCTCTCTTGATTCAATTACTGTATTCTCTCTTGTTGTAGACTCATCAAATAATACCCATGCCCATGCAGGGACTGTATATGGAGTATATTCTACAACAGATGGTGGAAATACATGGAATCCCATAGGACCTGATTCAATGTGGATTCTCTCTATTGCATCTGATACTGCTTTTCTCCCTTATGTAGGGACTTTTGGACCTGGATTTTTTAAGTATACAGAAACTCAATGGCAGAACAAGAATACAGGGCTTAACGCTACCTATACAAAATCCGTTGATGTACTTTTACCCGATGTTTATGGGGGCATTGTCGGAGGAATTTTTGAATCGAATGACACAGGAACAACATGGGATACAACAGGATTTTATAATCATGGTGTGAATGGGGTAGCAATTGGTGGAAGTGCTGATACACTTTATGCAGGTTGTGATTCAGGGGGCTACCGTTCAGTAGATAAAGGTATAGATTGGGCTGTTATGCCAGATATACAGGGTAAAGAGGTCTATTGTATTAGTGTTCGCCCTGATTCAACCCCGAAACTTCTTGCAGGTTGTCAGGATGGAATTTATCTCTCCCAGGATGCGGGAAATACATGGAAGATTGTCTCATCAACGCCTGCATTATCAATAGCATTCTCTCCCAATCCTGATACAATATATGCGGGAGACAGCACCGGATTATGGATATCCACAGATGGAGGAGATTCTTTTACCTCAACAAATATTAGCCAGCCAACCTTCTCTATTGCAGTACATCCTGGTAGTGCTGGTGTTGTTTATGTAGGTACGAATAATGGAATTTTTATCTCAAGGGATGGAGGAAATACTTATGATTCTACCCTTGTTGGTAAAAATGTACATTCTCTCAGTATAAATAGAGAAAAACCTCTCATTATATACGCAGGTGCACAGGAGGGTTTCTACAGGTCGTGGGATGGGGGAAATAATTGGGAGCAACTCAATTCAGGACTTTCAGATACAACAGGCATATGGTCATTAAAATATCAAAATAATCAGATATTTTCTGGTACACGGGTGGGTATTTTTGAATTTACAGAGGATACAATTCCTCCTGGGATTCCAAACCTGCTCTCTCCCACTAATTATGCATGGATAAATGATTCAACTCCTTTACTTGATTGGACAGATGTGGGAGATGATGCATCAGGACTATTATTTTATGTTTTAGATGTTGATACAAATACGAATTTTATCGCACCAATAATATCAGAAACGACAAGTATCTCGTCATTTAATACCTCTCCACTTTCAGAAGATAGATACTACTGGAGGGTGAGAGCAATTGATAGAGCATATAATGAAAGTGGTGCATCTGATACCTTCTCCTTTGGTATTGATATTACCCATCCAATAGGTGCTACTGCTTCATCCCCTGAATATTCTACTGTTCTTTCATTCACTGTAAAATGGTCAGGTGCAACAGATAGTGGTGGTTCTGGCCTTTCCGGAGAATATAATATAAAAATAAAGGATGGAACAGGTTCCTGGCAGGATTGGCTTACAAATTATTCCGGTGATTCAGCAGTATATTCAGGTGTTGACGGGCATAAATACTACTTTGAAGCACTTGCTATTGACAGTGCTGGCAATATTGAAGATTTTTCAGGAACGCCTGAATGCTCTACACTTGTAGATACAACTCACCCATATATTACAGCAACAAATCCTGCTGATGGGGATACAGGTGTTGCCCTCAACTCAAATATTGATATTACATTTTCTGAGCAGATGGATACCCTTTCTATGGATACCTCTGATTTCTCTGTTCAAGGGAATATAAATGGTTCATATACATTCACATTTTCTTATAATCCATCAAATTATACGGTTACCATTAACCCTGATTCAGATTTCGCTTATCAGGAGACGATTCAAGTAAAAGTGGATACTACCATAACAGATGTACCGGGGAACAGGCTGAAAAATACATATACATTTAATTTTTCTTGCACAAAGGAAGCAGATACATTAGGACCTACTACATCATCTGCAAATGCCTCACCTTCCTCACCTGAACCTGTGGGTTATCTCACAATAACCGCCTATGCCTCTGATGTAAACACGGGAAATTCAAATATTGCTGGTGCAGAATACTTTATTGATGCCACAGGAACATCAGGAACAGGTATTGCAATGTCTGCTGCTGATACCTTCTTTGATGAACCATCTGAGGATGTCATTGATACCCTCGATACTGCCCCACTTGGATGGAAAGCAGGCGATAATCATTCTATATATATTCATTCAAAGGATGCGGCGGGAAACTGGGGTGAATTTGATACTGTAAATATTTCTGTATCTGCAGATGATGATACCCTGCCCCCTAGCTTTTCAAATTTTTCACCTGATACGGTTTCAGATACAACTACCTTCTATATTGAATGTAAAATACAGGATATTTCAGGTGTATATGATGACAATACAGGCTCTAATGGACAGGGTGTATATCTCCTCTGGGATAACGATGGTGAAATCGCAGTTGATGCGAACGAAGTTCAAATGGATTCTATAGGTGGAGGAATATTCCGCACAATACACCCAATAACACCACAATCGCCTGGAACACTTTTCGTATATAAGATATATGCTTATGATAATGACTTTGATACAGACCATCCTCTGGATAGAACACAGGGAAACAGTGGATTAAAAAGGGTGATTGTTAAAGATGTTAGAGGACCATCAATTGATTCACTTATAGCAAACCCAAATCCTACATCAGGTGATACCTTACTAATCTTAAAAGCACTTATTTCAGATTCCTCTCTTGGAAATTCTGTAATATCAGATGGGGAATATTTTATAGATAATACAGGCATTGATTCTACCGGCTCTAAACTAAAACCTCTGGATGGAACATTTGATTCTCTAAAAGAATGGGGGGTTGATACCCTGAATATAAGCAGTTGGGCAACAGGCTCTTCTCACTGGATATATGTGCATGGCTTAGATAAATATGGAAATTGGGGCAGGTATGATTCTGTAAACATATCAGTAACATCTGCGCCTGATACAATTCTTCCTTATGTAGTGTCTACATCCCCGGCAGATAGTGATACCCAGGTAAATATAAATAGCAATATTGCAATCACATTCTCAGAGCCGATGGATACTTCAACCATTATCCCTGCCAATTTTAATATAGAAGGAAAAATATATGGAAATTATACATTTACCTTAAACTACAATAATAATACCGCAGTACTTGACCCCGATACATATTTTGTTGCACAGGATACTATTACTGCCACAGTATATGAATTTGTAAAGGATACAACAGGAAATGCTATGAAAAATAGGTATATATTCACATTTACAGCAGGCAGTAGTGAAGATAGTATAGGCCCTTATGTCCAGTGGATAACGGCATACCCAGAAACAACAGAAGGTGCTATGTATTCCCACATAAATGCATTTCTTGAGGATTCTGAGATGTCTGATATCAGTATAGGGGAAATTTTTGTGGATAGTATAGGAACCAATGGTTTGGGTGTCTCTGCATATCCTTATGATGGCTTATTTGATGAGCCATCAGAGAGTATATATGTTGATTTAAGAGTGGATACAATACCCCTTGGACTTCACTGGATTTATCTACACGGCAAGGATGTATGTGGAAATTGGGGTAAGTTTGATTCTTTGTCTATTGATATTACCCCGGATGATGATTCAACAGGACCTACCTTCCTATATTTCTCACCTGATATAGTTCCTGATACAACAAGATTCAGGATATATACTGTAATAAAAGATACCTCAGGTGTATATGATGACAATACAGGCTCTAATGGACAGGGTGTATATCTCCTCTGGGACAACGATGGCGAAATCGCCAGTGATGCCTATGAATATCAACTTTCTAAAACCTCAGGTGATACATTTGCCACAGACCTATTTATTCCAAAACAGAATGCATATTCAAATTTTGTATATCAAGTATATGCCTATGATAATGATACAGATTTCTCAGAAATTACGGATAGAGCACAATCTTCTTCACCCCTTAAATCTATCTATATAAAGGATTCTCAGGGACCTCACACCTCAAACCTGTATACCTTCCCTTCAATGCCTTCTGAACATACACAAAATCTTATTGTATATGCAACTGTTTCAGATAGTAATAAGGGAAATTCACCTATCGGAAAAGTATGGATGTTCGTAGATTCCCTGAATGATACCCTGCTTATGAATCCCTCTGATGGCATATTTAACGATGTTGTGGAAGAAGCGGTTGATACCCTTAATATTTCCAGCTGGAAGGCAGGAGAAACCCATAGAATTTGGATAAGGGGATTGGACTTTCTTAACAATATAGGGAATATTGATTCAATGGATATCTATGTTAGTGAATATGTGGATACCTTTCCTCCTACTGTCGCTGCAACATTTCCAGATAGTGGAAAAAGGAATGTTCCTCTTAATACATGGATTTATGCAACATTTTCAGAACCGATGGACCCATCTACTATTACAAGTGATAAAATTCTTATTGAAGGGAATAACGGTAAGTCATATACATTCTGGATGTCTTATAACACATCCGATTCAACTTTGAGTATAAATCCTGATGCGGACTTTGACGAGATGGAAACTGTGACAGTATATATCGCCTCAAATGTATACGACCTTGCAGGCAATTCAATGGTCTGCCAGTATGAATGGTCATTTATTACAAAGGACACTACCCTACCATTAGTGGATACGATGTATATATCACCAGATACCCTATATGGATTGGGTAATGTAGTGTTCAGGGCAAGGTTATCGGATAATTATGCAGTTGCAAATGCAGAATATTTTATAGATTCAATCAGAAATAATGGGGATGGAATACCAATGACATCTGATAGTATATATGGATTACCTCTCGTTTCCACAACAGACACCCTGAAATCCCTTGATTATGGCGAACACTGGATATACGCCCATAGTTTAGATTCAGCAGGAAATTGGGGCAGGTATGATTCTGTATCTGTTTATATTTCTCCTCTTGACACAACCCCACCAAATTTCTTGATTGAATTTCCCGATACGGTTTATATTGGTAAAAAGGTTTCACTTTACATTATTCCTTCTGAAAAAATTATACCCGAATCTACCCACTGCACAATTACTCTGAAGGATACAACCTTTCCCATTTCACTTACATTTTCTAATGATACACTGAGAAATATATTAGAGAGCGTTGGGTGGAATAAAGGGGATGCGAAGATACACATAACAGGATATGATAGATTTGGAAATCAAGGCACTAACGATAAAGATTTTGTCGTAATTCCTTATGGTGAATTTCTCCCACCTGAAAGCACCTATGTTTATCCAAACCCTGCACAATCACCCGGGGAGGTACATTTTCATCTCTGGGTAAACCAGAATGCAACAGTGAGTATCCGTATATTTAATCTTGCAGGAGAGTTTAAGAATAGGATAGACCTGGAGGCTAAGGGCGGAACCTCTATTGAAAAGGGATGGGATATATCCTCTATTGGAAGCGATGTATATATTTTCATTGTGGATGCAGTAGCAGGCGATGGAACGCATAAGAGGGTAATCAAAAAAATGGCGGTAGTGCGATGATATATATTCTGGTAATATTAACAGGCATAACAGGTAATTCATTCCTTGAGATAGAAAATGGCGCAAGAGAATCAGGGATGGGGGGCATAGGATTTTTATACAGCAATGGGCCTGAGGCAATACATTGGAATCCATCAGGCATTGCAGGAATTAATATTCCAAATCTTTCATTTACCCATACAGAATATTTTCAGGACATAAGATATGAAGATATTGTTTTCATCTACCCAAAAAAGAATTTTACAATGGGATATGGGTTAAAGGGACTATATATGAATGGTTTTGAAGCAAGGACTGGCCCTTCTCCAGAGCCTGATTACATATTTGGTTCATCTTTTAGCACAGGAACTATTTCGTTTGCAAGGTTTTTGGGAGAAAATATGGCAATAGGCACAGGTATAAATATCATTTATGAAAAGATTGATAAGTATGGAGGTGTTGGTATTGCTGCTGATTTTGGTATGCATTATAACTTTCCATTTATCGAAGGGATATCCTACGCACTATCTGTTAAAAATATAGGAACCCCTGTAAAACTTCATACATCTTCCACTCTTCTACCTATAAATATAAATATGGGAATAGGCTACCATAATGATTATATTACCGGAGGTATGGGATTTTCTATTTCTGATAGGATACACCTTTTAATAGGTATAGAGGGAAATTTCCAGGATAAATTATTCATAAGAACAGGCTATCGCACAGGATTTTCTGCCGCTGGAAACCTTGCAGGCGTTAGTGCAGGATTTGGATTGAAAATTACAAATATAAATATTGATTATAGTGTTAGGCCATTTGGTGACCTCGGAATTGTGCAATATATTGGGATAAATTATGGGTTTAAGCCCGGGAAAGGCAGGGTAGAAAAACAGCGCATAATTGCAAAGGAACTTGAAAAGAAGGGAAAAATTACATCCGGGTCATTTTATACAATGGCAATAAGCCGTATTCGTGAAAAGGATTATAAAGATGCGGAAAAATTACTGGATATTGCCCTTATATGGGACCCCAATAATACAGAAGCGAAACAAAAACTTGAAGGAATAGAGATGCTCCGAAAGAAACAAATAGTATCTACATATATCTCAAAGGGTAAAAAATACTACAAAAAGGGCAAATATATGGATGCTATGGATGTTTTCTCGAAGGCATTAGAGGCTCAACCTGATAATATAGTGGCACAAAAATGGTTTGATGCCGCTTCCAACGCACTTTCAAGCAAAGGTGATACAAAATTCGACAAAATGGTAAAGGCAGGTCTGGATAATTTTGGGAAGGGCAAATATGCAAGGGCAATTAAAGACTGGAAATCAGCTCTCCGAATAAAACCGAAGAATAAGGCAGTTCTTTCCTATATTAAGAAGGCAAAAAGAAAAATGAAGATTGAAATTGAGAAATATACAGCAAAGGTAGAAGGTTGTATAAAAAGTAAAGACTTCCTGAAAGCAAAATGGTTAATGGATAAAATTATAAAGATGAGCAGTAAGAATACCAATGTCGTGAAAAAAATGCTTATCAGGGTAAATGCAGGATTAAAAGAGGCTGTCAATGTCCATATAAATAAGGGTATTGCGCTCTATAATAAAGGAAAATATGCAGAGGCAGAGATACACTTCAGCACAGCCCTCAAGTTTCTACCTTCTTCCCGAACCGCAAAGCAATGGCTTAGAAAGACAAAAAAGAAAAGACGCACTGGAGAAATAGATATCAATGATTTATATATGAAGGGAATAAACGCATATACCAGTGATAAGATTGAAGAGGCAATTGCTTATTGGGAAAAGGTCATTGAAATCGATCCAACCTATAAAAATGCAAAAAAGAACCTCCAGAGGGCAAATGAAAAACTGAAAAAGATAAAGGAAATCCAGGAAAATAATATATGAAAACATTACAATTTTCTAAGTATTCACTATCAGCAAAGGTATGGATGGATGAGGAGAAAAAGAATGTTATACTCCTTTTCTCTGGCTCTATGGATACTATATCGGTAAATGAGTTTAAGGACAAATTGGAAGGGTTCTTATCTAATGAGAATATGGATTATTTTGTAGACCTGAGCCTTGTAAAATATATAAGCTCTACAGGTTTAGGAATACTATCTATGTTTTTAAAAAATAAAAGGGAGAGGGTCATTATAATTCCCAGTAAAAATGTTAAAGAAGCACTTTCAATGATGGATATATATGCACTTTTTCAGGAATCAAACGAGATACGGGATATGGAACAATTGGGAATACCAGAAGAGGTGATGAAAGATTTTATTGATACAAAAACACATGCTGAAAAAATTCAGATAGAGTATTATAAAAGATGGGTCAAAATTCTGAGAGACCTTTTACCAGCAGACCAGGTAATAAAAGAGGTACATAATATAGGAAAATTCCTCCCATCAATTAATGCTGATACTATCACTTTCCCCAGTGAAGAAAAATATGCTGCACTGGTTTATAAATTCTTTGAGACGCATAGCATCCTTGACGAAGAAGCGAGGGAATTTGTAGCAAAAGAACTTGTAACAAACTCTGTTATCCATGGGTATAAAGGAAGTGCAACAGGAACAATTCAGGTATACATTAATAAGGGAGAGGATAAAATTAAAATTGAATTCAGGGATTGGGGTAAGGGTTTTGGAAACTCCTCTACAAAGGGCACAGGGAATGGATTAACTATGATAAAGAAAATCTTTGATGAAGTGAATATAACCATTTCTCCCCCACCGCCTAAGGGCGTCATAGCTGCTGGCAAAGGGACTACAATAATCTTATGGAAGAAAAACCCATAAATAGATTTAAAAAAGGAGTAAGTCTTCGGATAAAGTTTATAGGTGGTTTTACCCTTTTTATTATATTCGTAATAGGCATAATTACCCTCTATTTTATTACCAGTGAAAAAAAGGCACTATCAGAAGAGATAAAACTCAGAGGTGAAGCAATATGTAAAAATGTAGCAGGAAATGCCGAAGACCCTCTTATAGCAAGAGATGACGCCCCTTTGTTTACATTTGTAGATGATGCAAAGCGGAACAATAAGGGTGTAATTTATTGTTTTATAACAGATGAAAAAGATAAAATATGGGCACATACGGATAGAAAAATGGTTGAAACTATTTATAAGCCTCCTGATGGTATAAAAAATCTTAAACAGGAATCTATGCTTGTTCAAAGCTATAATGCAGGTGGAATTCCCTGTTATGACATTGCGGCTTCCATAAAGGCAATGAAGGTGAAATTGGGGGCAGTGCATCTGGGTATCTCAAGACAGAGCATAACGGAATCTATCAAAAAGGCAACAAAAGGGATAGTCTGGGTTGCTGTGATTGTCATTTTTGCAGGGATAGGGAGTGTTTTTATGCTTGTTTCCTTTATTATTGGTTCATTAGGAGAAATTACAGATGGTATTGTAGAGATAGGTAATGGGAACTTAGATAGAAGGGTAAGAATAGCCCGAAGGGATGAAATTGGAAGAATTGCCTATGTTGTAAATAATATGGCAGTAAAGTTGAAGAGGGCACAAGCAGAATTGGTGGAGAAGGAGAGAATGAAAAAGGAGATGCAGATAGCAAGAAATATTCAGCAAAGATTGCTTCCTGACGAAATCCCAAGTATTGAAGGAATAGAAATTGGCCACCATTATCAATCTGCAATGGAAGTGGGGGGTGATTATTATGACTTTATAGAGATTTCTCCTGATTTGTTGGGAATAGTAATAGCAGATGTTTCTGGAAAAGGTATAGGTGGTTCTCTTGTTATGACGATGGCAAAAACAATATTGCATATAGTATCCCCTGAGAATAAAAATGTCATAGATATTGTATCTTCCTTAAATAAAACTATTTCTGAACAGATACCAGAAGGTATGTTTATTACACTTCTCTACTCCATATTAAACAAAAATACAAAAGAACTGTTTGTCAGTTCAGCAGGGCACACACCTTTACTTCTGGTAAGAGATGATAAAATAATCCGTATAAAGCCTCAAGGTATTCCTGTAGGATTGGGCATATTTTCAAGAGAGGATTATGCCAAAAATTTGAAAAAAGAGAGGTATAAACTTGTTTCTGGAGACCTTTTATTCCTTTACACTGACGGGATAACAGAGGCAATGAATCCCCAACAGGAACTTTTTGGAGAAGACCGCCTTGTGAACTTTTTAATGGCAAATAAAGACAAAAATGCGGGGGAGGTTAAGAAATCACTTATAAAGAATATTGAAGAATTTACCAGCGGGGCTCCCCAATCCGATGATATTACATTTATAATATTAAAAATCTTGTAGTCTACCTATTTTTACCATTTTTACTTTTAGTTCATTTACTCATTATTATTCGTGTAATAATCTTTTTATTATTCATTGTATCCAGCACCTTTAAACTAATTCTGTGTTTTCTTTTTGAGACGGTATATTCTCCTTGAAATTCTTCTTTGCTTTCATCATATATTTTATCCTTTGCCTCAATAGGTTTCCACCTTTTTCCATCAATATTTATAAGCACTGTTTGTATAGTGGAAAGTTTATCTTCAACTCCACCCTGCACAAAAAGTTTATTTTTATTACTAAAAACCTTAATGTCCTGAAATACGGGTGGTGAATTGTCAATAATAAGGTTTATTTGTTTTGAGGTGGTTTTGGAAATATTTCCCTGTGGTGCATCCTTTGCTATAATTCTGAGTATATATTTTCCTTCCGGGAATGTTGTGTTGTCAAAAAAGAATGCATTCCCATGAACATCAGTACATAGGGTATCGGAGAATTCCGAATTTTTCATTTTTAACACTAAGGTTACATTTACGGGGTCGCCATCAGGGTCTTTAACATCAAATGTAATGCACCTTAATGAATGAGGAATATAGAATGCACCGTCTTTTAATTCTATTCCCATCTTCTTATACTGTATGATATCTTCCTGTGATAGAGGTTTTCTTCCCAGAGGTATAGCAGATTGTCCTGCTCCCCAGCCAATTCCCGGAGGTAGGACCTGGACCGCCTTAATAACGGGTGCCCTGTTTTCGCCTTTGTAGGATATAAAAATTTTTCTTATAATCGGTGTTTTATTATTAACAGCGGTGCTAAGTTTTGCCTTTAATTGGATAAACCTTGAATTTACAGGGATTTGTCCTGTTACGCTTTTCCATTCTGTCCAGGAAGAATCCGATAAAGAGGTAAATCCACCCCTTGCAAAAAAATGCACCTTTGTCCCTTTTGGGAGTTTTGCATCTGTCGTTATTCTTCCCCATTTTACACCAATCCCGCCATCCATCACATCTGTAATGAAACTGCCTGCGTTTGAGTATCTATTTCTGGCAAGGTAAATAGCACCTGTTCCTGTTCCAATCATAATGTTATCACCAAACGACTTTAATGTTGTAATCTTTTTTTCCGGAAAATCATATAGTATAACAATCTTACCATTTTTTAGCCAGCCAACCTCGCCATCTTTTGATTCGCCTACAAGCATTCTGCCTTTCCATTGTGTGGACGAAATAATAATCCCGCCTGTGTATAGTGTATCTACACCATCATTTATCATCAGGACGACACCCTGCACACTTTCATCGTTTCCTTTATTCCCTGCAACATACATTGTGTCAGCAGAAAATCCAATACCTCTTACCTCATCCAGTAAAGGGTCAAAATAGACCTCACCCTTTTTCTTTGAATATATTTTATATATAAGCCCTGGATATGATGTTGCGGCATATAACACATTGTTGTAAAACATTAAGGAGATTACATTTTTCGCCTTTACCTGAAAATAGAGGTCTTTTGTTCCATTTTTTATTCTGAAAACTTTCCCATCAGGTCCTGTTGCAGCAAATATATCGCCTTTTTTATTTGTAGTAATATTCCATATATAATCTGCATCAAGATTGAGATACGGGGATACCTTATTTCCTTTTATTCTAAAAAGTTTTCCCTGAGGGGATATACCTGCAAGTAATAGATTTTTATATCTGCCAAAGACTATATAGTTTCCGCCGCTGTTAAATATCTCTTTTTTCTTTCCGTTTCGGATGAGGTATATATTGCCATCACTGGTCCCTGCATATATATACTTACCCTTTTTGATTACATCCGTAACCAACTCATCTATATCTGCTACCTTTTTGTATGAATATGAAAGAAAGATACCTTCCCTGGTTATTGCGGCACCGTCCCATTTACCCCGATAAAAATTATCTCCCTGGATAACCATTAAGGAAGAAAAAAGTAATAATACCATTACAAACCTCCTTTTTTTATTTCAATTAGTTTCTCCACAGCACCTTTTACAACCTTTCCCGTATGTATAACCTTTTTATAAACGATTGTATTCTGTATATTATCTTTATGGGGCAGTATTGATTGAACAGAGAGTGGAATATCATTCAATTCTTTACCCTTAAAGTATATTCCTTTTTCCGATGAATATATTTTTATAACAATTTCATCTCCCTTTGGTTCTGTTTTTATATATCTCCTTACATCGTTAATGCTTTCCCATTTCTTGAAATGTGGAACGCGCTGATTTTCATAAAGAAAATCCTCATTCCCACTGGATACTCTCATCGCCAGTTTTCCCGAAATATTATCCAACGGGATAAGAAAATGCCTTTTTAATTTCTTCCCTCTGAATTCTCTGAGCGTTACCGTCATATCTATTGTATCCCCTTCTTTATAACTAATATCAGGTATCAAAATATCCTGAATGGTAAGTATTTCTGGATGTCTTTTTGTAGAAAATCCAATTCTGATGGAATCAGGGACAACAGAAGTAAATGGGTTATTCATAAGATACGATACTATATCCCGTATATTACCTATAAGTGATGGAGCAACATTTGCACCCGCATTAATTTTGCTTGTTTTCAGAAAAGTTTTACCCATTGCAAATATTGTAATACTGTCAGAAATAGTTGCCTCATTTATTTTTACCTTTTCAAGCAGTAGATTATATGAAACAAGGGCAGTAATGGCAGGAAGAAGGTATTTAGACCTGACAGATTGATAATGTTTATGTGTCTTACCTATATTCAATTTTATATCCACCATTTTGGGTAATTTCCCTATTTCTCCATATACCCCTGATTTTCCATCTATTTTTAATGTCCCAATAGGTTTTGATGGTGAGGACATCCTGAATGAAATATATGAGGAAGGCATAAATGTATATACATATCCTGATGAAATAGGCATATCCACCTTCCCAAACATAAACATTGGATGTCCAAAACCGTAAATTTTGTTCCCGTCAATATATGTAATTGTCCCGCTGACAGTGATTTTTCCGTCTCCCGTAAGAAGAAGCACATTCAGTATACCTCCTGGTTTAATAGGTGCACCTTTATTTTCACCTTCGCCACCTGTAATAATATCTGTAAATGGCATTACCTTTTTCAGATAATCTCCCGAGCGAGATTGAAAACCTGATAACACAAGGGGATTCTCAATAGGCGTAAGTTTAACCCTGCTGTTTTCTATGCCCCGTGATTTTTTGTCCAGAAATGGTAGAGAAGAAAGCGTATCACCCCTTATTTTTAGTATATCCTCAATAGGTGTAATCCCACAGATAGGTTCTTTCGCAAAAGGCCATGCATAGGCAACAGCACCTACTATTTTACCGTCTATAAATATAGGGCTGCCGCTCATACCCTGAGCAATCCCACTAACTTTTAATGGTCCTCCTGAAAGTTTTCCCAGTATAATATTTCTACCTGCTCCAACATTTTTTAATACACCTAAAATTTCTACTCCAAATGTATCAATTCTATTTCCCTTAAAGATTGTTCTTCCATAACCCTTCATTCCTATTTTTACTTCATTTAAGGGAAAAATTTCAGGAAAAATGATAATGGGCAAGAACATCCATAATGCCAGAAATCTTTTCATCTCCTATTCCTTTCTTTTTTGCAAGTTTTGTGGTTAATTCAAATAACGGAAGGATAAATTTCCTAACATCGGGATAATCTTTAATTGCTTCTATATCCATCCTTATAGTATCGGTATCACCTCTTTCTACCGGACCTGTCAACGCATTATAAATTCCACTTTTCTTTATAGCAGAGAATGTTTCTCCTACAATCTCAATAGCCACATCTTCATCAAGACCTGAAATTTTATATATTTCGGCGCAGAGGTAGGCAACAGATGTAATAAAATTTGAACCGACAATAGATGCAAGATGATAAAGGGGTTTCTTGCCCACATCTATTGTAGAAAATTTTCCATTAATGCCTTTAAGGATTTCTCGGGAAACTTCTAATCCCTTTTCATCACCTTCAATAGTAAATCTTTTCCCTGATAAATTCATAAATTTTTCATATACGGGAAAAACAGGATGGATTGAGACCCTACCTTTATGAGGAGAAAAGATACGAGACGAAAGCGCCCCGGATGTATGGGCAACCACCCCATCTGTTTTGCTAATAATACCTGCACCTATTTCCTTGATAGATGCATCATTCGTAGCAATGATGATTATATCAGCCCTGAGTATGTGTTCTGGTATAGATTCAAAAAGGCAATTATATTTTGATGCAACTTTTTCCCCAGATATCTCATTTCTCGTGGAAACGCCAACCAGCTTATTTCCTGTATTGAGAAATGTTTCAAGGATACTTGTTCCAACCTTTCCAAGTCCGATAATAGAAAAACTATGCGTTAACATAGACAAAAATAAAAAAGAAAGAGAATAAGTCAAGAAAAAACTCTAACTATTTGTAAAAAAGCGCAGAATTCAGTGGGCAGTTATCACATAGGGGCTTTTTTCTACAATACTCCTTTGCTAATTTAACAATCAAAGCGTGATATTCGTTGTATATCTGCACATCCTCTGGAAGGGCATCTGTAAATATGAATTGGATTTCATCATAGGTTGAGTCCTCTTTTATTATGTTATGTCTTAATAAAACCCTTTTTGTATATGCATCAACGACAAAAACAGGTATATTTAAGGCATAAAGCAGAATTGAATCTGCCGTTTCTTTGCCGATGCCAGAAACAGAGAGCAGTTTTTCTCTAATATTTTCATCTTCTTTCATCTTTTTTATTTTTCCCTGATAATCTTCTATAAAAAATGAAATAAGGGATTTCAGACGCAGTGCCTTAATGTTAAAAAATCCTGATGGCTTAATGATTTCAGCGACCTCTTCTGTCGGTGTATTATATATTTTCTCAGGAGAGAGTAAATCGTGTTTTTTTAGATTATTTATTGCCTTTTCTACATTTTTCCAGGCGGTATTCTGGGTAAGTATGGCACCTACCATCACCTCAAATGGTGTATCTCCAGGCCACCAGTGTTGGGTCCCGAATGTCCTGTATAATATTTTATAGATGGAATATATCTTATTCAATTGCTCCCCTTCTCAGATTAGAAAGTGCAAGATTCAACGGAATGAATATGACAATGCCCGTTATTATAATGAAAAATATAGATGCCCAGAGTATACTCTGTCCCATAAAGGCAGAGTTTTGTAAAATACGGGCTTTTATATATCTGTTCATTGGATACGCAAATGCACCTATTGAAATAGCAATATAGAAAATTAAGATGGAGGCAGAAAGCAGTGCCCCTGCACCTGATGCAATTTTTGCAGGATTTTTTTCTTCAAATTCAGCAAATACTGTACCCAGACAAACAGATACTGAAACAGATGCAATTGCAAAGAAAAATGCAAGTATAGATGATATAAGCATTGGTATTAAATAAGGTGTTAACGCAATATTGGAAAATATTACTACTGTTTCTGCCATCAGGATTTCAAGAATAAGATAGAAGATATATTTTGAAAATAGTATTTTTATCGGTGGAACAGGAGAAGACAGGAGTATCCACAGTGTTTTTCCTTCAAGACTTATTGCAGGATAGACAAATCTTACAGATAGGGTTGCTGTAATATAACCTACAAAACCTGCATTGATTAAGGCAAAAACCGTTAGCCAAAATGGTTCTGAAAAATATAGAGGGGTTCTCCGTAGACTGATTGTATATAATATAAGAAGTACCCCAATGATTAATGATTGTGCCCACTGTGTAGGTGTCCTGATGAATATCTTCATATCTTTAATTACAATGGAAATTATGGGAGATACAGTCCTTTTATATAGTCTTACAGGAATTATTCGGGATTTATATCCTGTTTCTGCCTCAAGCCATATATCCCTGTATTGATAATACGCAAACCCCATTGCGAGAAAAAGCGAAGAGAGTGATAGAGAAAAAAGCATTCCTTCCCATATAAAGAACGCCCTTCCATCATTACTTAAAATAGCCTTTAAGGCATTCATTAACCAAACATTTGGGAAATGTATATTGGAAAATTTTAATCTCTGGAGGTAGGCAGTAAGCACATTAAGGTTGTCTGTAAATGGGATTCTAAAAGAATAAGGCGATGTTTTAATATATAGAAAAACGATAAATGCCACTATGATGGATAGAATAACAGCAAGTTTTTTTGTATCAATTTTTGGGCTTATCTTTTTGAATAAAAGTACCAGAAAAACTCCAAAACCCGCAGGAATAAGTATAAAACTCCCCAGAGGAATAAGCGAAAGCAGAAGATGAACTGCACTTCCTTTATTGCTTAAGATGTAGGCGAAAATCAGGGGTATACCTCCGACAATAGTTGCCCAGGAACTGTAAAATATAGTTTCAATGAGTTTTAAAGAAAATATATCCTCATCGGATGTAGGCGTAGATATCAAAAAGTCCAGTTCCGGGGAACGGAAAAATGTTGAAAGGCTTGTAAGCGCATTACTCATAAAAAGAAGGCTAAAAAATATAAAGAAAGAAAATGAAATAATCTTATCGGAGATAATAGGTCCTATAATGGGATATTTTGATAGATAAGCAAATGCCCGAAACATAAAGATAAACTCTCCGAATATAAACACCATAATAACAAGGGAATAAACAATCTTCCTGCTCAATTTCTCTTGAAGAAATTTTCGGACAAGAACAGAAAGTTTTAAGCGATAAATAGGGTTCATTCCTTGTTCATAAGTTTTTTCAATTCCTCAAAAAATTCGTTTTTGTCTTTGAAATCCCTGTAAACAGATGCAAATCTTACATAGGAAACCTCATCAATGAATTTCAATCTTTTTATTACCTCTTCGCCAATTTCTCTTGAAGGCACTTCAAGTTTACCTAAATCACTTATGACGGATTCAATTTCGTCAACAAGTTCTTCTATCTTTTCCCGGGGAACAGGCCTTTTATGACAGGCAGTAATAATTCCATTAAGAAGTTTTGCTCTATCAAATGGTTCCCTTCTCCCGTCCCTTTTTATTACCATTACAGGCGATTTTTCAATATATTCATAGGTAGTGAATCTCTTCCCACATTTTAAACACTCTCTCCTTCGCCTTATAGCCTTTCCTTCCTTTACAATTCTTGAATCAATCACCTTATTTTCATCAGAGCCGCAATATGGGCATTTCACTTCTTTTCTCCTGATAGCATCTTGATTTCATCATACATTACATCTGAGAGTCCTGATATATAACCGATGTGTTTATACGCAATATTTCCATCTTTGTCAATAATAATATGGGTAGGAATAGCCGTAATATTATAGAGCCTTGCAGGTTCATCACCGTTTATACATATTTTATAATCAAATGAATGTTTCTTTAAAAATTTATTGACTATTTTATTGTTTTCCGAAGTTATAGCAAGAAAAATGACAGGTTCTCCTGTTAATCTTTTTACTAACTGGTTCATTTCAGGCATCTCTCTTATACAGGGCCCGCACCAGGTAGCCCAGAA
Source organism: Caldifarciminota bacterium (assembly GCA_015486685.1). Classification (GTDB taxonomy): domain Bacteria; phylum Hydrothermota; class UBA3072; order WFRC01; family WFRC01; genus WFRC01. The sequence continues at coordinate 1,876 of WFRC01000042.1, read as the reverse complement.
ATTTAGTTCTACAACATTACCTTTCAGTTTTGAGAGTGTAATTTTACCCCCATTTAGGAGTTTTACTGTAAAATCAGGTGCAGGTATGTTCAATCTGCCTCTCTTTCTTTTTTCTTCTATTCTGTTTTTGATAAACCTATCCACATCTTTACCCGGATATAATTTTTTGATTATTGTCCTTATTGAATCATTTTTTGGGTCTGAGGCGAGAACATCAATATATGCGTCAATTGCCTTATCCTTTTTTGATAAGGATTCTTCAATCTTTGCAAAGTGCATAAGGATATCCGGGCTTTTCTCTTCTGTTCTGTAATTCAACGCCCTCTTTAGATATTTTTCTGCTCCCCTGAATCTTTTTTGCTTAAATAAAATCCAACCATAGGTATCATAAAAATTTTGCAATATCCTATTTTGGAATGATTGTCTACCTGCCTTATCAATATACCAATAATTCTTATCTATCCAGTTATCATTTACAATTTTCAATGCCCTTTTGCTCAATTTCAGAGCCTTTTTCAAAGATTCACCCTTTTCGGCAAGTGTATATGCGTATCCATTTAAGATTTGTGGGTTATTTCGGGAAATTGCCATTTCAAAATATAGTTTACTCTTGTCCCAATCTTTATCCGCATAAACACCTGCCAGCATTGCAGCAATTGGAGGAACTTCTCTATTTGTAGGATATTTTTCAACCCATTTTTCTATCTCTGTTAAATATAGAGGAGACTGCATTGGTGTAGTCCAGTATATTCCATTTAATTCTATATTTGCTTTTATATCGGGAGATTGTGTCCATATCACTGAACTGTCAATAAATGATTGAACCTCTTCCTTTTTTAGATGTTTTATTAAAAGATAAAAAATGCGTGTTATATCCATATTTATATATTTTTTTAATAAAGATTTATATGGATACAAACTTGCCTTTACATTTTTTGTATATAAAAGATAAGGAATATCCAGTAAAAGGGAATCCGTAGAATTTTTGAAATGTGTATTTTTCCAATCATTTTTCACAGTATCTAAAAATGTCTTTTTCTGAGTTTTTGCTAAACATAACCATTTATAATAATATCCCCAGGGATTGGAAGGATAAAATTGTATCTCTTTTTCGGAATACATCAAGCCATTTTTATAGTCAGGTCTTCTCTGGTTAAGATAAAACCTTGCGGCAAGAATATTACCGTTTTTTACATCTTTATTTCCCTTTTTAATCACATATACATAAGGTTTTCTTGTGTTTGGGTCTGATGTGCCATCTTTACCTTCAAATCGGAATAGAATGAGTTTAAATGTTTCAGGTACAAGAATTTTACCTCTAATATTTCTGTCCAATCGCAGAAAATTTGTGGTTGTAGTATCATTCTCCCCATTGATCTCATAAAATAAGGTAATGCCTTTGCGATTTTTAATTAGTGCATCCTTTGAATGAACCACATATTGAATTTCAACATTACTGCCCCTTTGAGAGATTAAATAAGGTATACTTAATAAATAAAATAATAACATATTTCCTCCTTTAAGTTAGTTCGGTAGTGGGAAAAATCTTTTTGCATCTTTCCCTCAACCCCATTTGATAATTTCGTATCTAACGGGATAAACCTGTTGTTTTTGATTCGGCAAAAGCCTTTTTATATCCTCATTTTTCCAGTATTTCAGATTTATCCTTTCCATTTTTACATTCCGATGTATATTTTATCGGGTTAATTATACATACCAAATACTATTTTTTCAAGTGAAAAATTTAAAATTGAGGAAAAGTTCAGGCACAGGTTAAAACAAAATGCGTTTTTTCTCATTATCATTGCGAGCCTGCCAGAGGCAGGCGTGGAAGTCGCAGATGTGAGTGAGCGAAGCGAAATGAACACTCTCATAG
>WFRC01000041.1 GCA_015486685.1 Caldifarciminota bacterium | reverse complement strand
GGGTCTATACTTCCACTTACATCTCTACCCGTTATATCTATCCCTACAACTCCATTTCCAGAAGATGGGTCGGGTCTTGCCGCCAATACCGTCCCAAAATCAATAGATAACTTTGAAATCAATGCTGAATATCCACCTATTGAGAAACCTGCACTTGTAAAGATAGGTGGGTTCGCTATATCATAAGAGGGGGTTGGAAGACTTGCGTCAACAGGGTCTTGCCATAATCCCTCAAATTCAAAAGTTATCTCTGGTATCTTCCCCGCTTCCATTGTTATACTCCATTTTCCCCTTGCACCTAAAAGTTTATAAAGCATACCATCCTTATATAAATAGATAGTTGCAGAGGGAATGGAAGTCGTTATTGGGTCGTATACGTCTGTTCCTTCTACTCCTGTTGCTGCCGCTGTATTTGTTTTTAACATTCCCGAACATTCAAAAGCACTGTCTATATCTAAACTCCCTCCATCCGTTCCATTATGGAAACCTGCCGCAGTAAATTTTATCTGCCCCCAAGTTTGTCCTAAAACTCCCGGCAAACTTGAAAATGATGGCAGTAAAACATCCCGCTCTAAAATCTTATCTCCCAAAGCAACGGCTGTTACGTCTTTTATCAATATTTCATCTGCACTTACCGCAGGAGAGGCGTCAACCCCATAACTACTTTCTTTTTTTAACAGGAGAACCGCTCTGTTCTTTAACATTCTTTACCTCCTTTTTTTTCTTTTTGCCAATCAATCCTTTTTCTCCATCTCTAAAATACATCTTTTTCTTCATATATACCTCCTTATTTAACCAATGGGGTTGCTTCTGGAACTCTATATATTATCTCAGATGTTGTATATATTGTTCTTACAGCCCCCTCTGAATACATTCCTATATATCCCTCTGTTATCTTTGCGGATATACACTTCCCATTTATAGTCTGGTCAAGTGCAAACATACCGATTAAACCATCAACCATTCTACAACCATAATAAACCGCATTTTCTTCATTTTTCTCCTCAAATACATATTCAATTAACACCTTCATTTTCGCATTATAGGTCGGATTATCACCAGGATATTCCGTAGTGGGAGAGATATTCCCCATAGATAGGACTATTGCAGGTAGTTTATTTTTAGGTATCTGCTCATATCCAGCCCTGTCTCTTATAATTACTGAATAATCAGGGAGGTCTTTCTCAGGTATGTAATTTCTTACATAATCACTGTCAGTCAATAGTGTTTTCATTTCTTTTAATATATTTTCACTACCCGCCATTTAATATCTCCTTTATTTTATCATTAAACATCCGCTGAATATTCTCCTCTACATTATGATATTTCCGTATCCCGAACCATTTCCTTTGTGGCATTCTCCTCGTTCCCCTCTGGTGATACATTCCGTATTCCTGTGCTAATATATCGGATTCGTGAACAATAGCCAAATCCCATCTCTCAAGGTGTGCCATAACTCCCTGTATCATTCTACCAGATTGTTGTAAGATAGAGGAAACACCTGTTCCTCTGTATCCCTTTCTTGTTTTTGCCTTCTCTGTTTTGGGTGATAATTTCTTAAATTTATGTCCGTCCACATCCCGCCCTTCCATTACTCCCCTTACTATTGAATTTGCTACCAATTGCCCACCTTTCAAAAGAAGGGGAGGAAATTCTCTACGGGGTGCTGTCCCTAATTTTTGCAATTTCTTCTCTAATCTCCTTAATCCCACAATCTGGATATTAACACAATCTGACATTATCCCCTCTGTATATATCCACCTGAAAGATTTGTTTCCTTCTCATCCCCAGAGGCATTGACAAGAGTAATAAGTAAAGTCCCCATAGTCGCCTCAAATTCTTGCCTGTATTTCTCTGCCTTAATGCTCTGGAGGTCATCAGGGTTTGTAATCGTTTCAGTGAATATAAGTGAAAGCACATAAAAGCAAGACGCCCTTTTGATTTGATTATCCTTATCGTCAATAGTCCAGTCAGTATCATCAGGGTCAACACCTTTCGCTCTTATCATTGCGTCAATCTTATCCTTCGCTATTGCGTGAAACCTATTGAAATCAGTATCACCAGAGGGTAGATAATCAAGGATATTTTTCTCTATGTTCTGTAAATCACTATCGGTAGAATAGTTCGCCATCTCTACCCTTTATAAACTTTTAGAAGTCCCTTTTCTGTAATACCATATACTCCTTTCCTAATCTTTACAAGATATTTTTTGCTTTTTGCCATCTTGCCAAGAGAAATCTGAATTAAATCCTTTTCAGCTTCCTCCATCTCTTTTGCAAGAAATGAGGGATAT
>WFRC01000040.1 GCA_015486685.1 Caldifarciminota bacterium | reverse complement strand
TCTATTGTGGTTGGTTTAAGTATTATCTTCAGTGTAGTTGCAGTTATATTTATGTTTGCAACAGGATTTGGGTTAAAATCAGGGTTAAATTCCCTTTTCCAACAATAAAATATCAGGAATGGGAAAAAATGGGTTGATGAGTAGATGAGTTTCTTGAGTTTATAGGGTTTATGGAGTTTATAGAGTTTATAGAGTTTATAGAGTTTATAGAGTTTATAGAGTTAAAAAATATGTAGTTGAAAGTTAAGAAAAAGATTAGTTGTTTGCCTACGGCGTTATTACACTTCGTTGTATATTACGCTTCGCTGTTATTTATTGTAAATAATGAACGAAATCAACGAGATAAACGAGATAAACGAGAAGAACGAAAAAAGCAAGCACAAATCACGGTTACAGAACACGGTTTTTATTATTTTTTTAACTCGGAACTCGGAACTTGAAACTTAAATAAGGAGGTATTATGAAAGATATTGTTATTTTATCTGCTGTAAGGGTTCCTATGGGAAAATTTTTGGGGACACTCTCCCCTCTTTCTGCTACCGATATTGGAGGTATTGTTATAAAAGAAGCAGTTAAAAGGGCAAGTATTGAACCCTCTATGGTTGATGAAGTGATTATGGGAAATGTTGTTCAAGCAGGAGTAGGGCAGTCTCCTGCAAGACAGGCAGAAATCAAAGGTGGAATTCCGCCAGATATTGCTGCTTTTACAGTGAATAAGGTCTGCGGTTCGGGGATGAAGGCAGTAATGTTGGGTGCTCAGGCAATAAAAGCAGAAGATGCTAATATAGTTGTAACAGGCGGGATGGAATCAATGTCAAATTGCCCTTTTATTATACCAGGAAAGAGCAGGAAAGGACATAAATTGGGCAACCAGACGATGTATGATGCAATGATTTATGATGGACTATGGGATTCTTTTACTGACCAACATATGGGACTACTTGGTGAATTTACTGCCGAACATTCAAATATTTCCAGAGAATCTCAGGATGAGTTTGCTTATAATAGTCATATGAAGGCTATCAAGGCAATACAATCCGGTCTATTTAAGGATGAGATTATCCCCGTCCAAATTCCTCAAAGGAAAGGTGAACCCATAATGTTTGATACAGATGAAACACCAAGGTCTGATACTTCAATTGAAAAACTTTCAAGACTAAGACCTGCATTTAAAAAAGACGGGACTGTTACCGCGGGAAATGCACCAAGTACAAACGATGGTGCATCTGCCCTTGTGGTATCTTCTGACGAAAAAGCAAAAGAATTAGGGATTAAACCCCTTGCCAGAATTATAGGATATGCATCAGGACATACAGAGCCAAAGATGCTCTTTTATGCACCACCCATTGCTGTCAGAAATCTATTGAAAAAAACAGGAATGCATCTGGATGATTTTGATTTAATAGAGATGAATGAGGCATTCGCTGTTCAGTGCCTTGCAGATATTAAAGAACTTGGAGCGGATATAAATAAAATAAATGTGAATGGTGGAGCAGTTGCCCTTGGACATCCTATTGGTGCAAGTGGCGCAAGAATTCTGACAACATTAATTTACGCATTGAAGCATCAGAATAAACACAAAGGATTGGCAACACTGTGTCTTGGCGGAGGTGGAGCAGTCGCAATGGCAATTGAAATGATACAATAATAAGTGAATGGGTTTCTTGAGTTTGTAGAGTTTATTGCGTTAAAAAATGATAAAACCCGTGAGGCGTAAGGCGTAAATCGTGAAAGGAAATGAAATAAAAGGTATGCTTTCTTTTGCTGTTTTTACAATTAACGCCTCACGATTTACGCTTAACGATTTTTTACTTCCCACTTCTCAGTTCCTACTTCTAACTTATTAAACAAGGAGGTGTAATGGCACAGAAAGAGCATTGGGATTCAAGAACAGCGTTTATACTTGCCGCCATTGGCTCTGCAATTGGTCTAGGAAATATCTGGCGTTTTCCTTATATTGCATATAAGTATGGCGGAGGTGCATTTCTTATCCCATATTTTGTTGCACTTTTCACAGCAGGTATTCCTCTTTTAATCCTTGAATTTGCTCTGGGGCATCGGACAGAAAAAAGTGCTCCTTATGCATTTGGAACATTCAAAACCAGCTGGAAATGGGCAGGATGGCTGGCTGTCTTCGTAGGATTTGGAATAGTCACATATTATGCTGTAATAATGGCATGGTCATTTGACTATTTTGTGTATTCATTTAAGTTATCATGGGGCACGAATCCGGGGAATTTTTTCTATCCAAAATTTCTCCAATTAAGCCACAATCCATTTCAGATAGGTGGTCTAAGGGGGGTAATAATTCTGGGTTTAGTTGGCACATGGGTATGGATTTATTTCAGCATTATTAAGGGTGCAAAGAGTGTAGGCAAAGTTGTTTATGTGACCGTTATTGTTCCATGGATTGTTCTCCTGGTGCTTTTTGTTAGAGGGATTACACTCCCGGGTGCTCAGGAAGGATTGAGGTACTTTCTTACGCCAAATTTTTCTGCCCTGAAAGACCCTGCCGTCTGGTTTAACGCATATTCTCAAATATTTTTCACTCTGAGCATTGGTTTTGGTGTAATGATTGCCTATGCTTCATTTTTACCCCGTAAGTCTGATATAATAAATAATGCTTTTATTATCGCTCTATCAAACTGTGTTACAAGTTTTATTGGAGGACTTACTGTCTTTTCCACACTCGGGTATCTTGCTTATCAAAAAGGCGTTGCTGTTTCCTCTGTTGTTGCCAAAGGACCTGGACTTGCATTCATTACATATCCCACAGTAATAAACTTATTTCCATTTGCCCAACCCTTTTTCGGTGCAATATTTTTCCTTATGCTTCTTACCCTTGGAATAGACTCTGCGTTTTCTCTCGTTGAGGCATTTTCTGCCGCCGCTGCGGATAAATGGAAAATTCGCCGTCCTCTGCTAAATGGCATTATTTCCGGAATTGCCTTTTTAATAGGTTTACTTTTCACTACCCGTTCAGGTTTGTACTGGCTTGATATTTTTGACCATTATCTTGCAAATTACGGGCTGGTAATTGCGGCGCTATTAGAGGCAATTTTTGTAGGTTATATTATTGGTCCTGAAAGACTAAGAAAATATGCGAATCAACTATCCGATTTCTCTATTGGTAAGTGGTGGACTTTTATGATAAAGATTATTATTCCCATTACACTTATATGGGTTATTATCTGGAATATCAAAGATGAAATCAAAATCCCTTATAGCGGTTATACGAAGGGAGCATTAGGAATAGGTTTATTATTCCTTGGACTATTATTTATTATGTCTTTTATATTTTCAAAAGAAAGGAGCAAATGATGCCTGTATCTGCATGGGTAGTTCTTGTATCTGCCTCATTGGTTCTATTCGGAGGTCTTGCTATATGTATCGTTATTGCTGTGAGGCATTAATTCTGATAGCAGTATTGGGATGCTCAAATCAAAAAATAATAAAGAATGAGCCGGTGCCATCGCAAGATGTTGTAATCAATGGCTTTGAAAAACTTGGAAAAACAGGGTTTCATTTCAAATGGAAATTTTATAGGCGGGGTTTTAGATATACCTCTAATGTAAACTTTGAAGCGGAAGGGAATTATTTCAATGCCGACAGCATAGAAATCAATGGAATACTAACAATAGATGGTATGAAGGAAATTGTAAATAAAGGTGTCAATCCTCTAATGGCTATTCAAAAAATTTTTGGATTTGATGATTTCCATTTTATAAAAAGGGAAAGGGATAAACTTATATTTGGCTTTACACCTGACTTATCATTTTTATTGCCTGATGAGAAAAATGAAAATGGACTAATATGGATACAGGAAGGCACTATAAAAAAGATTGTATCCAGAAATACAAAAGTCAGATGGGAGATGGAAATCCGTCCGTTACACAGCCTGAATTTTATTAAGGTGTATTTTCAGGGAGATTCTATACCTAAAGAGAAAATCATTGAGAGACTGAAATTTTTTAGGCTAAATACAATAAATTGGAACGGCAATAACCTTCTCATTAAAGATGCCGATAAAATACCCAACTTGTTTGAGAAAATTTTTGATAAAGGCGAGATAAAGTTTTATTATGCCACTCCGGGGAAAGGAAAAGATTATATATATGTTGATTATACTACATTAATATCGTTCAAATTAGAGTACGAAATAAACCTAAAGGTATTATCCGTAAATATTATACCGAATATCGATGGAAAACCCCTATTGAAAATATGTGTAGATGAATCCGGACTTCCCTCTACTGGTGCAATATTGTTGTATAATGATGGTAAATTGATATCTTATGCGTTCCTTGGTATGGGAGGAATCTTGAAATTTCCTTTTTCTGATTACCCATCTGCAAAGGTCATAGCAGGATATATAAAAACAGGCCCTCTGCCTTTCAGAATTAAAAACTACAAGGTAGTGTCAGAAAAGTGAGAAGGACCGCCCCTTTATATTGAAATATTTTTTCACTTGACAATCATTTTAATATATGTATATAAATACTAAAAACTGCATTTATCATTTGTAATATTACGTGGTTGTGGCTTTTGTTTTTTTAATACCATTATTAACCAAAGGAGGTAATATGCTGGATAAAAAATTATTGGAAATCCTTGTATGCCCAAAATGTAAAGGTGGCCTGGAATATGACAAAAAGAATAATAAACTTATTTGTCATCACTGTAAATTGGCATACCCTATCAAGGATGATATACCTATAATGCTTATCGAAAAGGCAGAAAGATTAGATAACGAATGATAATCTTTCTT
>WFRC01000039.1 GCA_015486685.1 Caldifarciminota bacterium | reverse complement strand
GTAAACGGAGAGATTTGATTACATCCCCTATATATACATATACAATAACATTTCCTTTATTCCTGGGGATAGATTTACTTTTGTATGTTTCCATTAAAATCAACTGCTTTTTAACAATTGATGCTTCAACGGTTTCTACTCTCTGTTTTTTAACCCCTTTATATCTTTTTCTCATAGACTTATAATAAATATATCTATCGTGATGTCAAGATTTTTTTAATTACATACCTATAGAGAAATACAGATATAAAACCCTGAAAAAATTTTTGGGAAAAATAAAAAGGGGGCTAAAAGCCCCCTTTTTATAATGAAACCTAAAATTTCCTACACCCAGCCTCTTAGTTTCATTGCGTCGACAACTCTTTTGACGGCGACAAGATAAGCGGCAAGTCTTGTATGAACCTTCTTTTCCTTTCTCATATTGTGGACGTCATGAAATGCCTTTGTCATTTTTTTATCCAGTCTGTCATATACCTCATCCAATGTCCAGTAATATCCATTTATGTTCTGCACCCATTCAAAATAGGAAACAGTTACACCACCGGCATTTGCAAGAAAATCAGGAATTACATAATTCCCGTTTTTGTAAAGGATATTATCTGCTTTCGGTGTTGTAGGACCATTCGCAAGTTCAACAATAATTTTGCCTGTTATTCTTTCTGCATTCTTTTCTGTAATCACTCCTTCAAGAGCAGCGGGTATAAGGACATCTACTTTGAGTTCAAGTAATTTATCATTGCTTATTTTTTCTGCATCTTTGTAATTTGTAACACTTCCTGTTTTTGTTTTTACTGCCATAACATCCTTAAATTTAAGCCCGTTTTTGTTGTAAATGCCTCCTTTGGAATCGCTTACTGCCACAACTTTAGCTCCGAACATATTTTCAACAAGTTCGTGGGCAAAACTGCCTGCATTTCCATAGCCTTGAATTGCAACGGTTGCACCTTTAAGATTAAGTCCGATGACTTTTGCGGCTTCTCTTAAACAATACATTCCCCCTTTTGCAGTAGCGTCTCCTCTTCCAAGGGAACCTCCTACGGGAAGTGGCTTGCCTGTGATTACGCCAGGTGTGTTGTATCCTGTAATTTTGGAATATTCATCCATCATCCATGCCATCATCTGAGGGGTAGTGTATACATCAGGGGCAGGAATGTCTTTTTCTGGTCCGATAAATCTTCCAAGGGCTCTTATATATCCCCTTGCGAGCCTTTCCTTTTCACCATCAGACATTTCCTTAGGGTTGCATATAATCCCACCTTTTGAACCTCCATAGGGTATATCTACAACCGATGTTTTCCATGTCATCCATGCTGCAAGTGCCCTTACAGTATCTACGGTTTCTGCTGGATGCCATCTGATTCCGCCCTTTGTAGGTCCTCTTGAGTCATTGAATTGGACTCTAAAACCCTGAAATACAGTAACCTTCCCATTATCCATTTTCACAGGTATTGAGATGTGTAGTTCCCTCATAGGCCACCTAAGCATTTCATGCGTTGCGGCATCAAGTTTTAACACCTTCGCTGCTTCATCAAGTTGCTGCTGCGCAATTTGAAACGGATTTAGTTTTTCTGCCATATATCACCTCCTGTTTTTTTTGTGAAATTTTTCACTATAAAATAAAATTATGTTTGAAATTGTCAACCCCTTTTTTTTAATTTTTTTTGTTTTTGGCAAAAAAGGTGGTAAGGCAGTCAAGATTTTAATAAAAAAACCTTGCTAATAAGAAAAATTTTCCTATAATAACAGAGATGAAAAGAATTTTATTTATTTTTGGGTTATTATTTATAACTGGATGTTACTCAGACGCACCTCATAATAACCCCTATGATATTCACAATCCCAATGCGCATGGGGAAATTAGGGGGAGTATATTGAATTATTCTCCTGCACCTGTTAAGGGCGTAAAAATATACCTGAACGATAACTATTATACCATTACGAATGATTCAGGATGGTATAGAATCTCAGAATTAAAGCCCAATACCTATATTTTGACCACTGAAAGGGAAAATTATGCATCTGCACCAGAAACCGTCGAGGTTATGGCTGGGAGTACTTTGACAAAAAGTATAATTCTAAATTTCATTCCAATTATTAATGAAAGTAAGGTATACTCAATGGTCATCTATGATATAGAAGGGATTACAATTAGAATGGCAGTTATGGAGGCAACTATATCAGATTCTGACAAAATAGAGGATATTTCAAGCACTTATGTTCATATACTGGATACCAATTTTGTTTTATCTCCTGTCCATAGCGAAGGCCCATTTACAGAATTATATAACAATACAATTGAAAAATTGGGTAATCATTCTGTTGATGAACTCGTTGGGAATTCCTTTACTTTTAATACTGCGGATATACATGGTGGTCAGGGGAGTTTTAACACAAAACTTTATAATGTGGTTGACACATTTCCGAATATTATATATCCTCAATCACAGGATACTGTGTCTCAACCTGCATTATTTATATGGCATAGTGTATCAGGATATAGTAAATATAATCTAATAGTTTTTAAGAGGGAATCAAGTATATTTAACCCCGTGCTTTCTTATAGTCTTGCTGATACTTTTAAGGAAATTGACGGGTTGGCGCCGGGATATTATAATCTTGTAATTTTTGTGGATGATGGATATGGAGATAAAGGAGGTAAGAAAATATGGTTTATGATACCTTGAATTTATCAAAAGAACAGTTCCAATCTCTGTTTCATGCAACAAAACTTATAAATACAACAGAACGGTTCAAAAACCTATTAAATAAAATAATGGATATTGCCATTGAAAGTGTTGGTGCCGAAAGGGGATTTATTGTTCTTAAAGATAATACGGGTGGTTTAAATGTTAAGGTTGCAAGGAATATTGACCAATCTGATATTGGTGAAAATGTAGAAATTTCTTTCAGCGCGATAAAAAATGTGGTTGCGGGGAAGGACGCTATTATAACGACAAATGCGAAAAAAGATCCGAGATTGAAAGATGCGAGCAGTATTATGCTTTATAATATAGTTTCCATAATTGCAGTTCCTCTTTTAGTAAAAGGTGATATTATTGGTGCAATTTATCTAGATACGAGAACCTCAAATAAAGTATTTACTGATGCCCACCTGGAATTTTTGAAGGCATTTTCCGAGATTGCTGCAATTGCCATTGAAAATGTTCATTATAGGGAGACGATTCAGAAAGAGAATATATTATTGAAACAGAGGGTAGGAGAAAAATATTCTCCTGACGAAATTGTAGGGAAGAGTAAAAAAATGCAGGAGATTATGGAGATTGTGAGCAGGGTTTCAACAAGTGATATACCTGTTTTATTAGAGGGAGAGAGCGGGACAGGAAAAGAGTTGATTGCACGTACTATACATTATTCTGGACTAAGAAAAAATGGGAAGTTTGTGCCTGTTTATTGCGGAGGTTTTCCTGAGAATTTACTTGAGAGTGAATTGTTTGGGTATAAAAAAGGTGCATTTACAGGGGCAGTAGAACATAAAGCAGGACTTTTTGAGGAAGCGGATGGGGGAACATTCTTTTTGGATGAGATAGGCGAAGTGCCGGTCAGTGTTCAGGTTAAACTTCTTAGAGTGCTTGAAGAGGGTAGATTCAGGAGACTGGGAGAAACGAAGGAAAGGCAGGTTGATGTCAGGGTTATTTCTGCCACAAATAAAGAATTGTTAAAACTTGTCCAGGAAGGAAAATTCAGAGAGGATTTATATTACAGGATTAAGGTTGTGAAGATATTTTTACCACCATTGAGGCAAAGAAAGGGGGATATACCTCTTCTTGCTCACCATTTTGTCCGAAGATATTCTTCAGGGAGTAAAAATATTTCTAAAAAGGTCATCCAGATAATGATGGAATACCCCTGGCCGGGTAATATCAGGGAATTGGAAAATGTAATTAGTTATGCAGTTGTTATGTCAAGAGGGGATGAAATTACAGAAAAAGACCTTCCATCTGAGCTATTGCAGGGTACAGATTCAAATATACCTGAAAGTTTAAACTTGAACATTTTAGAGGCACAGGCTATAAAAAATGCCCTTAGATTGGCAAAAAACAATAAAAGTCTTGCAGCAAAGGCACTTGGTATTTCTAAAAGAACTTTGTTGAATAAAATTAAGCACTACGAAATATTTTCATAGTGCGTTCCTTGATTTTTATAAACCCATTGATAATCAATCAGATTTATCTGGTATGAAAATTGCATATATCTCGTTATGTGGTATTTAATATTGGTTTTAGGTATATATATAGACCCTGAGCTAAAGTGGTTTAATCAGGATTCTGTATCGGTACTGATTGAGCTCAATGCAGAGAGGGATACAATTGATATAATTAATGCAGGGGTAAAGATAAGGGGTAAATTTGGCAATATTATTACAGCCCGTATATCTAAGGAATTGCTTGATACTGTGATGAAAATTTCGACTATTAAAAGGATTGATGCCTCAAAACCGCTCGATTTTTACAATGATAGGGCAGCCCAGGCAATTGCAACAAATAATCTTCAAGTAAATGGCATAACAGGGGAAGGAGTGGTGCTTGGCATTCTGGATGAAGGTTTTGATTTGTCCCACCCTGATTTCTGGAAATATGGGCAACCAAGGGTAAAGTTTTTCTGGGACCAGACAGATAATAGTCTCCCTTATCCCCAAAATTTTACCTATGGTAAAGAATATGTTCAGTCAGATATTTTAGAGCATCCTGTAAATTTAGATAGCAATGGTCATGGCACAGAAGTGGCAGGCAGTGCAGGTGGCAATGATACACTCTATAGAGGCTCTGCCCCCGGTGCAGACCTGATTTTTGTGAAAATGAAGCCCGACGAGGTTTCGTGCCTGGATGCAATAAAATATGTTGAAATGAAATCAGAATCATTACAGGAACCCTTTGTTGTAAACCTTAGTTTCGGGAATCAATATGGTCCACATAATGGTAATACCTTGTTTGAAAGGGCAATTAATTATTTAGTAGAGAACGACTCAACCCCGGAAACCGGTAGATGTATAACATCATCAGCAGGGAACTATGGAGGCAGTTTAATCCATTTTAGTGGAACAATATATGGAGGTGATACATTATCCCCATGGAATGAAGGACTATATTATACAATAATAAAGCCCCTGAATAATGCTCACAGGATTGGGGTTAATATATTTTACGAGAAATCAGAAACAGTAAATGTAAAAATAGGTTATAAAGATATATCATTTTCACAATGGTTTTATAAAGGTGATTTTTTTGAAGAAAAGGTTGATACAGGATCCATTGATTCAATTTATATATCTAATGATGATTATGATGATAGTCTTAGCCGAATTTATATAGTTGTTGTAGGTAAAGGTGCATTTGATATGGATTCAGATTGGCTCTCACTTTATTTTTATGCCCCTATCCCGACAAAAATTGACGGTTGGATATTTTCAGATAACGCATACTTCGGGACAGAGTATAAGGGTGAAAATTTTTTATCAGGGGATGATGCAAATGAAATAGGGCCACCAGGGAGTGCGAAGGATGTTATAACGGTTGGAGCATTTACTACAAAAACTGCATGGGTAGATTGGAATGGGTATTCCCACAATGTTACAGGGGCAATGTATGAACCCGTTTTTTGGTCATCAAGAGGTCCACTTACAAATGGTGTAGTAAAGCCTGATTTTATATGTCCGGGCAGGATGATTGTATCATCATCGCCATATTTATCTGAGATTTCTCCTGATTTCATAATTGATAGAACGCATTCCATTTCTTATGGAACAAGTTTTTCCTCAGCGTTTCTTTGCGGTGCTATAGCATTACTTTTGCAAGAAGCACCTTCACTAAATTTTCAGGAAATTTACAACCTTATTAAAGAATTTTCATCTAACAATGTAACACAAGATTCTGTGCAGGGATGGGGTATTCCTGATATAAAGAATTCAGCGAATATTATAGATATAGGTGTACAATTTGAATGGTTTACTTATACTATAAAGGAGGAGGGTGTTCAACTCAACTGGAGAACGATGGCAGAAGGTAATATAAGGAAATGGAAGATTTATAGGGATGGGGAATTGATTGGAGAATTAGAAGCACATCCATTTTCGAGTATACCGCATAACTATATTTTTTTAGACAATCCTAATTCCGGGGAGGAATATTTTTATACTCTAATGGCTTCCGGAAGGGAGGATATAAAATATGGTAATTTAAGAGTAAGTGTAGATAGGTATCTACCACCCTTTGAGTACATAAAATTAAAGCCATCTATATTTAAGAATAGAACTACTATTATAACAAATTTTCCTTATAAAATCTTGAAAGTCTATAATATTATGGGCCAATATGTTGGTGAAGTTTTTCCACAGGGGAAGAGAATTGTTAAATGGGAAGCAACTCTCCACCCGGGCATTTATTTTATTGGGTGGAAGAACCATTTGACAAAATTTATCATTATAAAATAACCCTTTTTTCAAGTTTAGAGAGTATTACCCTTATAACATCATAACATCAGGGTCAGTCTTCCAGTTTCCAGTTTTCAAAAAATTAACGACGCATTGATACGGTCAATACACTCCA
>WFRC01000038.1 GCA_015486685.1 Caldifarciminota bacterium | reverse complement strand
ATTGTAATCGCCGATTATCTTGGGAATTATCTTTCGAAAAAAGGCTATAATGCAAAAATTATACATAGGGATGTCGGCAAAGGGGTTTTTGGGGACGGTGCTTGACTCTGTGACAATGGAAATTGGGAAGTAAGAACTGAGAAGTAAGAAGTAAATGAGCAGATGAGTTTCTTGAGTTTATAGGGTTAGTAGAGTTTATTGAGTTAAAAAAAAATAGAAAAGACTGTTGAAATTTGAGAATTTGTTGTATCTCCTCAATATTTTTTGCTGGGGTCAGACGTTGACAGTTTGAAAAGACGAGATTGTTTGCTCCCGTTGGTCGCTCACATCTTCGGCAGTTTGCTCATTACATTCACTCACATCTTCGGTACTTCGTTTTACTCAGAATAACAGAAGATGCCCTTCCTCAGTCCCATTAGATGCTTGCTATCTCATAGGGTTAATCTTGTGGTTTCAAAGTTTTTAGTGGAGGGTAGTTGGTAATTATTATCCTGTTAATCCTGTCAGAAATTTTTTGGGGGAGAGGTAATTAAAAAAATTCTTGACATATTAAATTACATAGTTATATTGTTTTTATGAAAAGGATATGTATTATTACACCAGGCGGAGATGCCCCGGGAATGAATGCGGCTATCAGGTCTATTGTTAGATATGGGATAAAGAATAGCATTGAAGTGTTTGGTGCAAAAAGGGGATATGCAGGCTTAACAGAAGGGAACATCATACCTCTTAATAGAAATGCTGTAAGTGGCATTATTCATCAGGGGGGCACTATCTTAAAGACCGAAAGAATAATTGAATTTTCAAAGGAAAAAGATTATATAGATAAGGCTTATAAACAATTGAAAAAATGGAAAATAGAGGGATGTATTGTTATCGGAGGAGATGGCTCTTTTAAGGGTGGTCTTAAATTACAGAAAGAGACAGGTGTTTCTGTTGTAGGTATTCCTGCAAGCATTGATAATGATATTTACGGAACTGATGAAACTATTGGGTTCGATACTGCCTGCAATACCGCAGTTTGTGCTATTGATAAAATTAGGGATACAGCTACATCTTATGAAAGGGTATTTATCGTTGAGGTGATGGGAAAGAGAAGGGGATTTATTGCCATTGATGTTGCGTTTGGAGTAGGTGCGGAAGCCGTTATTATTCCGGAGATAAAAACAGATTTTGATGCAATTGCTGAAAATCTTAAAGAAGGAAAGAAAAAAGGTAAAAAGAGTGCAATTATTGTGCTTGCTGAAGGTGCAGGTAAAGCACACAAGATTGCAGATATTATTGCGAAGAAAACAGGGGCAATCGTTAGAACAACAGTCCTTGGATATATTCAGAGGGGCGGCGCACCAACCATTAGAAGTAGATTGTTGGCAAATCTGTTTGGGATTGAAGCGGTAAAGATAATTTCTTCAAGTAACAGTCAAGCAACAATGGTAGGTATCCGAAATGGGAAAATCGTCTCTTCTTTACTGGAAGAAAATCTAAAAAAAGAAAAAGAAATAGATGAGGAAAAATTGGGTTATATAATGCACCTTGCCCATTCTTGATTTTATGGTATAATGAGTAGATGGGTAAAGGATTAACAAACGTGTTCGTGATGGTGATTCGTGATGAACGAAACAAACGAAAGAAGCAACAAACGTGTTCGTGGTGGTGATTCGTGCAAAACGAAACAACGAAAAAAGTAAACACGAGACACGGTCACGAAACACGTTCTTTATTATTGATGCAATTTGCAATGTGAAATGTTAATCCTGTTCATCCTGTCAAATAATTTTGGATTTGCAATTTGTCCCTTAATCCCTCTTATGTTAACAGAAAGTATCTACGGAGATTCTAAATGTGAGAAATACAAAGTTCGCAACTCCATCCCTACAAAACATAAAAAATCCTTGACAATCCATTAAATTTTCATATATTAGAGCGTGGGCGATTAGCTCAGTTTTGGTTAGAGTGCTTGCTTGACATGCAAGAGGTCAGTGGTTCAAGTCCACTATCGCCCACCATAGATAAAATGAAAGGAATGTGACTAATATAAATATTTTTTATAAAGGGAAACCTCTGGGGATAAAACCAGAAGGTATTTCTTTGAGGAATTTTATAGTTGATAAAATCGGAGATAAACCTGTACTCATAAGGTGTAGCAATAGAATAC
The DNA here is from genome assembly GCA_015486685.1 of Caldifarciminota bacterium. Classification (GTDB taxonomy): domain Bacteria; phylum Hydrothermota; class UBA3072; order WFRC01; family WFRC01; genus WFRC01. The sequence goes on along the minus strand of WFRC01000038.1, from coordinate 7,850 downwards.
AGGATTTATTGACTCCTATAACAGAAGGCAGTGATTGTGAGATTATTGAATATCCGGATGAGAATGTTTTAAGTGCCTTCTGGCATACATCCTCACATATACTTGCTCAGGCAGTAAAGAGACTATTCCCCTCAGCGAAATTGGGAATAGGACCTGCTATTGAGAACGGATTTTATTATGATTTCTTTATTGATAAACCCTTTGCAGAAGAAGATATACCTCGTATAGAGGAAGAGATGAAAAAGATTGTTGATGCAGATTATCAACTTGTGAGGGAAGATATAAGCAAAAAAGATGCAGATAAGTTGTTTTCTGAAAAGGGAGAAGATTTCAAGGTAGAACTTATTCGGGATATTCCGGAAGATAAGGTTTCAATTTATAAACAGGGAGATTTTATTGATTTGTGTAAGGGACCACATATTACATCTACCGGGTTTGTAAAAAATATTAAACTTTTGAGTTTTGCATCTGCTTATTGGCATGGAGATGAGCATAAAGCCTCTATGCAGAGAATTTATGGAATTACATTTTTTGAAAGAAAGGAATTGAAAAAATTTCTTATCCGATATGAGGAGGCAAAGAAAAGAGACCACAGAAAATTGGGTAAGGCATTAGATTTATTTTCTATATATCCTGAAGCAGGTGCAGGGCTTGTTTTTTGGCATCCAAAAGGGGCAGTGATAAGGAGGGTTATAGAGAATTTCTGGATAGACGAACATAGAAAAAGGGGGTATGAACTCGTTTATACTCCGCATATTGCAAAAAGTGATTTGTGGAAAATATCAGGTCATTTTGATTATTATAAGGAAAATATGTATTTTTTCCAGATAGATAATGAAGAATTTGTGGTAAAACCTATGAATTGTCCCGGTCATATACTGATATTTAAGAGTCAATTAAGGAGTTATAAAGATTTGCCTATCAGGTATGCGGAATTGGGCACTGTTTACAGAAGGGAAAGGTCGGGCGTTCTACATGGTATGTTGAGGGTGCGCGGTTTTACCCAGGATGATGGTCATATCTTTTGCACCCCGGAACAATTGGGTGATGAAGTTTCAGGTGTTGTGGATTTTGCTATTTATATGATTAAGGCATTCGGATACAAGGATTTCAGAATCAAACTTTCCGTTAGAGACCCTGAGCACAAAGAAAAGTATGCGGGGAGTGATACTGAATGGCAGCAGGCAGAAGATGCATTAAGAAAAACATTAGATGAGAAGGGGCTTTCATTTGCAATTGAAGAGGGTGGAGCGGTATTTTACGGTCCCAAAATTGATATTGACCTCAAAGATGCGATTGGCAGGTACTGGCAGGGACCAACCATTCAGTTTGATTTTAATCTTCCCAGAAGATTTAATATTACATATATAGATAAAAATGGGGAGAAAAAACTGGTTTATATGGTTCATCGTGCACTTCTGGGGTCTCTCGAAAGATTTGTAGGTGGATTAATAGAACACTATGCAGGAAATTTTCCCCTCTGGCTTGCACCTGTACAGGCAAAAATCTTAACGGTAACAGATACAGGTGTTTCATTTGCAAATAAAGTGCAACAGGATATGCATAAACACCATTTGAGGGTTGAATTGGACATAAGGAACGAAAAGATTGGATATAAAATCAGAGAAGCGGAAAGTTTAAAGATACCCTATATGATTATTATCGGACAAAGGGAGGTAGATGAGAATAAGTTGTCTGTAAGACAACATAAGAAGGGAGAAATTGGCATTTTTTCAGTAGATGAAGCCATTAAGATATTAGAGGAAAAAATAAACAAGGAGGTAGAGTATAGAGAGACATTATAGAGTAAATAATGAGATTCGGGCTTCCAAAGTTTTGCTGATAGGCTCAGGTGGTGAAAAAATAGGGATAGTACCTCTGGAAAGAGCCATTTATACAGCAAAAGCAAGGGGGCTTGACCTCGTGGAGGTATCGACTGGTGCGAATCCTCCTGTATGTAAATTGATGGATTTCGGGAGATTTATTTACTCGGAAAGCAAAAAGAATAAACAGTCTAAAAAGAAACAAAAGCATGGGCTCAAATCTATTAAGATAAAACCAAAGATTGACCCGCATGATTATGAGATAAAGTTAAAAAAAATAAGGGAATTTATTGAAAAGGATAGGTATAAGGTAAAAATTTTTGTAACAATGAGAGGTAGAGAATTGTCAAAACCTGAAATGGCGCAAAAGATTGTAGATAGGACTATTGAAGATACGAAAGAATTTGCGCAATTAGAAGGGAAACCTCAATGGGAGGGTAGAATGGTATTTTTTATTCTATCTCCAAAGAAAGGTGGTTAATATGCCAAAATTAAAGACAAAATCCGCTGCAAAAAAAAGATTTAGAATTACAGGAAAAGGTAAAATTAAAAGAAAGCAGGCTTTTCACAGTCATAAGGCAACATCAAAAACGAGAAAAAGGAAACGAAACCTGAGAAAATCCGTGCTTGTTGCAAAAAGTGATGAGAAGAATTTAAAAAAAATTCTACCGCACAAATAGGAGGATTGGAATGAGAACAAAAAATTCACCTCAAACAAGAAAAAGAAGAAAAAAATGGCTAAAACTAAGTAAAGGAAGTTTTGGAAAAAGAAAAAATGCATTTAAGATCGCTCATGAGAATGTAATGAAGGCTCTTGCTTATGCATATCGCGACAGGAGAAAGAGGAAAGGAGATTTTAGAAAACTCTGGATTATGAGAATAAATGCAGCTGTTAGGCCTTATGGACTAAACTATAGTAAATTCATAGGGGGACTTCATAAATCAGGGATTGACCTGTCAAGAAAGATGCTTGCTGAAATGTCAATAAGAGACCCCGATGGTTTTAAGTCTGTTGTGGAAACGGTTCAGGAAAAGATGAATGGATAATAAGTGGGAAGTGAAAAAAGGCAGATACTGGCAAAAGACAGGTTGAAGTTAAGATAAACAACCATGGTTAGCGTATGAATAAAGATATTGAAACTCTTAAAAAAGAGGCATTAGAGAAGATTGTAAATGCTCCTGATACAGAAATAGAGAATTTAAGGATAGAATATCTTGGGAAAAAGGGAATTATTAAAGGTCTTATGAATGAGATTAGAACACTTTCGGCAGATGAAAGACCCAATTTTGGTAAGGTTGTAAACATTTTGAGGTCTGAAATTGAATCTGCTATAAATGAGAGATTATCCAGAATTAAAGAGAAACAAACCGAACAGATTGATTTGACACTTCCCGGCAGGAAATTACCCATAGGTGGGATGCACCCTATCTCTCGTATTGAGAATGAGATTGTGGATATATTTGTCAGGATGGGATTTTCAGTAGAGTATGGTCCGGAAATTGAGACAGATTATTATAATTTTGAGGCGCTTAATATACCTCCATATCATCCTGCGAGAGAGATGCACGATACATTTTATCTGGAGGATGGAATGCTTCTGAGAACACATACTTCTCCTGTTCAGGTAAGGGCTATGTTAAAGAAGCAACCACCAATAAAGGTTATATCGCCCGGAAGGACATACAGGGTAGACCCCTTTGATGCAACACATTCTCCTGTATTTCATCAGGTAGAGGCGCTCTGGGTTGATAAAGATGTAGGTATGAGTGATTTATTTGGTATTCTGGATGTATTTGCAAAGGAAATTTACGGTAAAGACATAAAGGTGAAGTTTGTTCCTGACTATTTTCCTTTTACTGAACCTTCTGCGGAGATGTGGATTTCCTGCCCATTTTGTAAAGGAAAAGGGTGCAAGGTTTGTAAATATACAGGTTGGATAGAAATACTGGGATGTGGGATGGTGCATTATAATGTTTTGAAAAATGTAAAATATAATAATGAGCAGTATACAGGGCTTGCATTTGGAATTGGAGTTGAAAGGGTTTTGATGATAAAATACAATATACCTGATATAAGACTGTTTTATGAGAATGATTTAAGATTTCTGGGGCAATTTAGATGAAAGCAAGTGTTAAATGGCTCAAGGAATGGGTAGATTTTCCCTGCCCTGATAAAGCATTAGAAGAGGTTTTCACACATCTGGGTATAGAGGTAGTTTCTCAGGAAACCTGTGGAGGAGATTTGTATTATAATCTTGATATCAGGCCAAATAGGCCTGACCTTTTGAGTATAATGGGGCTTGCAAGAGAAATTTCTGCATATTTTTCTATTCCTCTTAAAGAAAAAACATTTGGGATAGAATCTTTAGAAGCACCTTCAATGGATGTTGTAATTGAAGATAAAGAGGATTGTCCAAGGTATACCGTAAGGTGTATTGATGGAATTAAGGTGGAAAAATCACCCGATTGGATAGGGGAGAGGCTTGAATGTTCAGGGATAAGTTCTATTAATCAGATTGTAGATATATCAAATTGGGTAATGTTAGAGACGGGGCAACCGCTTCATATATTTGATAAGGATAAGATTGAAGGTAAAATTATTGTTAGAAAGGCAAAGGATGGTGAAAGAATCATTACACTTGATGGGCAGAAAAGAAAATTGACCCCTGAAATTCTTGTTATTGCCGATGAAAAAAAAATTCTGGCAATTGCTGGTGTTATGGGAGGAATTCATTCATCTGTAACGGCATCTACAAAGAATATTGCAATTGAATCTGCCTATTTCGACCCTGTAAGAATTACCAGAGGGGTAAGGTCTCTTTCTCTTGAAACAGAGTCGGCTGCAAGATTCGAGAGAAAGGGAGACATTGGGATACTCCCATATTCTCAGGATGATGCGGCGTATTTAGTCCAGGAATGGGCATCAGGAAAGATTGAAGAGAAAATATTCGATTCAAATCCTGATGTGAATGCTGAAAAGTTGGTTGAGATAACTAAGGAAAGAGGGGAAAAACTTTTAGGGATTTCTCTAAATATGGGAGATGTAGTAAAGAAGGTAGAGAGATTTGGTATTAAAAATGTTGGAAATAACCCTGTTAAGTTTCTTGTGCCATCATTCAGAAGGGATATTGATGGTGAGAGTGATATCTGGGAAGAATTTGCAAGACTCACAGGATATAAGAATATTCCTTATAGATTCAGGATTAAAGGGCAGGAAATGCCAGAAGACCCAAGATACGAATTTAGAAGATTGAGAGAGATTGCTGTTTTTTCAGGTTTCTACGAGGTATATAATTTGAGTTTTATGGAAAGGAGTGTAGTAGAAAATCTTTCGGAAGGGAACGAGAATCTGAAAAATTTTGTCCAGTTGAAAAATCCTATGTGGCCAGAAAGGGATGTTATGAGAACAACACTATTATTGGGACTTATTGAATCAGGAGCGAAAAATGCTAACAGGGGCATTGCAGACATAAGGTTGTTTGAAATGGGAACAGTCTTTTTTTCCCCCAATGTAGAAAAAACATATTTGTCAGGTATTCTTATGGGCAGTATCCCACGAGAGTGGCATAGAAAAGAAAGGAAATACGATTTTTACGACATAAAAGGTGGGGTAGAGACAATCCTCGGAAATTATGATATAAATTTTGCATTTGAATATGATGAAAATCCGCTATTCGAAAAGCACTTATGCGTTGGCATTTATACCGAGAAAGAAAAAATTGGCTGGGCAGGAAGGGTTAATAGATTGATACGAGAAAAATTTGGAGCTCCCGATGCCTATGCCTTTGAAATTGACGCAGGGTTGTTGATTAAATTTAAACCTACCAGAGATTATATCAGCCTACCGCCAAAATTTCCGGGGATTAAAAGGGATGTTTCTTTGATATTAAATAAAGACAGGAATAGTGAATTTGTTCTGAACCTCATCAGAGATATGAATATTTCTATACTTGAGGATGTAAGATTGATGGATTATTACACAGGTAAGAATATCCCTGAGGGGAAAAAGAGCTTTGCATATTCACTTGTATTCAGGACAAAAGAAAGGACATTGAACGATGAAGAAGTTGATAAAGAAATGGATAAAATCTTTACTATATTAGAAAAAAACAACATTGAAATAAGGAGGCAATAATGTTTCCCGATATGGATAAATTAGAAAAGACCATAGATAGAACAATCGCTTATATAAATACCCTTAAATCTGAGAATGAGAGCTTAAGAAAAAAGGTAAGTGAATTGGAAGATGCTCAGGGTAAAGCAAAAGAAATTATTGATAGAATTATGGAAAAAATTCAACAAATAATTCAGGGGTAGATATGGGTAAAACAATAGAAGTAAAAATATATGGGAGTTATTATAAATTAGAGACAGACCAGAGTCCAAACCTTGCATTTGAGATCGCGAAATTTGTAGATTCATCAATGAAAGAAATAGGTGCAAAAAATCCTTATATTTCAGATACAAGGATAGCGGTTCTCACTGCGCTTAATCTTGCAGATGATATGCAAAGGGTTGCAGAGAAGATAAACAGACTTGAATCGGTTTTACCATAATCTACCTCATCTACACATAGAAAGTGAGGTGAAATATGTTTATAGTATTATCTATTATTTTAATAATTTTAGTAGGTGGTATAGCGTATGCATTTGGATACTTTTTCTCTATTAAGTTAAGGGAGAAGAAAATTGTCAGCATAAAGGAACTTGCTGATAAGATTGTATCAGAAGCAAAAAGAGAAGCAGAAACAATTAAAAGGTCTGCCACATTTGAATCAAAAGAATTAATGGGAAAGATGCGGAATGATTTTGAAAAAAGCACAAGAAATGCTACCAAAGAATTACAACAAAGAGAGAGAAGACTGGCAGATAAAGAAATGGGAATTGATAAAAAATCTGCCTTTGTCCATAAGAGAGAGCAAGATTTGCAGAGGAGAGAGAAGGAAATCTTTCAAAAAGAAAGGGCAGTAAGGGCAAAAGAAGAAAGATATACGCGTCTTATAAGTGAGGAGAATAAAAAATTAGAAGAAATCTCCGGAATGACAAAAAATGAGGCAAAAGAGCGGCTGCTTGAAAATCTCAAGACGCAGGTAAAATATGAGGCAGCCCAGATGACAAGGGAAATTAAGGAAAAAGCGCGTATGCAGGCTGAAAAAGAAGCAAAAGAAATTATTGCAAGTGCTATTCAAAAATGTGCAACAGACCATGTTACTGAAACTACCGTAACAGTTGTTTCACTCCCGAATGATGATATGAAAGGAAGGATTATTGGCAGAGAAGGTAGAAATATAAGGGCATTTGAAAATGCAACAGGTATAGAGGTTATCATTGATGATACACCTGAGGCTGTGATATTGTCTGGTTTTAATCCTATCAGGAGAGAAGTGGCAAGAATTGCGATTGAAAGATTGATTGTTGATGGGAGAATACACCCTGCAAGGATTGAAGAAGTTGTTGCAAAGGCACAAAAGGATGTTGAAGATATGACTGTGCGGGCTGGTGAAGATACCGTGCTTGAAGTAGGTATTCCCGGAATACATCCAGAATTGATAAAACTTCTTGGAAAGTTAAAATACAGAATGAGCTATGGGCAGAATGTCCTCCAACATTCAAAAGAAGTTGCATATCTGGCAGGATTGATGGCGGGGGAATTGGGTCTTGATATTAGTGATGCGAAAAGGGCAGGATTACTGCATGATATTGGTAAAGCAGTAGACCAAAAATATGAAGGTACCCATGCGCTTATAGGTGCAGAAATCGCAAAAAAGTTTGGTGAAAATCCTGTTGTAGTGAATGCAATTGCCGCTCACCATGAAGAGGTTGAGCCTACCTCACCTATTGCTGTTTTAGTCCAGTCAGCAGATGCAATATCTGGTTCAAGACCTGGTGCAAGGAGAGAAACCCTTGAAGCATATATTAAAAAACTTGATAAACTTGAACAAATTGCAAGTTCCTATGATGGAGTTGGTAAAGTTTACGCTATGCAGGCAGGAAGAGAAATAAGACTTATAGTGGAACCTGAAAAAGT
>WFRC01000037.1 GCA_015486685.1 Caldifarciminota bacterium | reverse complement strand
CAGTAGGATTTATAAAAGAGATTAAGAACCTTAAAGATGTAGATATTGTGTTGTCTAAGAAAATTTTTACGCTTACAGGAGGCAATCCATTTTTTATCAAGGAGATACTGAATTTTCTGGAAGAAGGAAATATTATTTATTCACAAAAGGGAATATTAAGCCCAAAAAAGTCGTTTTATTCAATGAAACTCCCTCCCACAGTGCGCAACCTTATTATGGAAAAGGTGGATGAAATACCTGAAGGCATAAAAACTCTGTTGCAATTTGCTTCGGTTTTCGGGAAACCGTTCAGTGAAAGGGATATTGTTATGACTTTTGGAATGAGTAAGGAAAAAATCAAAAGGTATTTAAAAGATGCGGTAAAACTTGGCTATCTGGGTATATCAAAGGACAGATATGAAATTGTATCTGAAACACTTAAGGAAGTATTAGATGATTCATTGTTCAAGCAGAGAAAAAAAGACCTCCACCTGTCTATTGCAAGATATCTGGAGGAAGAGTATAAAAACACACTTCAGAACATCTATGATGCGCTTGCCTATCATTACGAGCAGGCAGGTATTAAAGAAAAAGCCGCCAACTATCTGATAAATGCAGGTGTAAAGGCAAAGAAGATGAATGCGAATTTAACTGCACTGGAACTCTTTATAAAGGCAGAAAAGGTATTGAAAAGAATGCGTAAACCCGATTTAATGTTTAGAACCCTTTTGAATATAGGAGAAGTAATGCTTATTATTGGGAAAAGGGGTGAGGCTGAAAAATATTTTGCAAGGGCACTGAAATGGGCAGAAAAGGTAGGAGAAATTCCGAAGGCGAAGACCTATAATTTGATTGGGGAAATTTATGGGTCAGGTGGAGAGATAAAAAAGGCATTGAAATATACAGAGAAGGCAATGAAAATATATAGAGATAAAGGAGATAGAGATGGTTTATCTGTTGTATTAAATAATGCTGGGGAATTACAGTTTAAGTTATCAAAATATAATGATGCCCTTAAACATTTTCAGGAAGCCCTTGATATATCTCTTAGAATGAATGCATTTGTAAGGTCTGCCCTGGTATATTACAGGATGGGAAGAATCTATGATATTCTGGGCAATTTTGATAAGGCGTTAGATTTCTATAAAAATGCTATTGAGATATATGAAAATTTGGAAGATAAAGAAGGTTTGGCGTATGTCTATTCAAATTTAGGTGTAGTTTATACCACTCAGGGAAAATATAATGAAGCAGAAAAATATCTAAAAATCGCTATTGAAAAAGGTAAAGAAATGGATAATTTTCAGATTGTTGGACAATGTGAATTGAATTTGGGCAATGTAGAGTTTTATAAAGGAGATTTAGATAGCGCATTAGAAAACTTTGAAGGGTCCTTGAAAATTTCAAAAAAGATCGAGGATAAAGAGACTGAGATTGAAAGCATGGCAAATATTGCTGAAGTATTGGAAAAGGAAGGAAAAATAAAAAGGGCTATGAAGTATTATAATGATGTAATGAGTGGTGCGAAAAATATGGGGAATAAATATATTTTTATTTATGCACTTTCAAAAATAGGAAAATTGCATTATTATCTGGCAGAATATGAAAAATCCATCTCAATCCTGAATGCATCTATTCAGGATGCATTAGCATTAAATCTAAAAGACATTTATTATAAATCTTCACTAACTCTAATCAGGGTTTATATGCAGTTAGGTTTTTATGATAAATCTATGACGATTTTTCATAATATTCCTGAGAAAATCAACATTCCAGAAATTGAATCTGAACTTCTGGAATTAAAAGGAGAATATTATCTACTACTGAGAAATACAAAAGAGATTGAGAATGTAATCAAAAGATTAAAAAAACTTGGTAAAGTAAAAAATAATCCTGATATGCTCCTTAAATATTATAATCTCAAAATAGATTATCTTATGTGGAAAGATGATACAGAAAGGTTGGGTGCTTTTGTTCAGAAGGTAGAAAACATTATAAATGGAATGAATTACTGGAGCAGGGAAGGTGAATCCATTTTCCTTTCTCTCGCCGGGTATTTTTTATCTGTAAATGATTATACATCTGCACTTTCACTCGCAGAAATCGTTAAAAAAAATGCCGAGGAAAGTGAGGCAATAGAGGATTTAATTGACGCGTTAATAATAGAAGGTGAAATATATTCTGATATTAAAAAGGAGAAAGAAGCATTGAAATCTTTTGAATCTGCTGCACAATTATCCTATAAAATTTATGCAAGTTTAGAAAATGAGCAAAAAAATAGATTTTTTAATATAAGGAAAAGGATATTCCCATTCCAATCTGCATTTTCACTTTATTTGAAGGAAGGAAATCTTCCTCTATTATTGAAATTTCATTCCAATGTGCCTGAGGAAATATCGGGTTTGCTTCTTGATTTTGGGAATAAGATAAATCCTGATTTAGTGTCTCAGATAAAAAAATACTTGAATAAATAAAAAACATTGTTATTTTACATAACATGCTGGTGTAGCTCAATGGTAGAGCAGCGCATTCGTAATGCACAGGTTGGTGGTTCAACTCCACTCACCAGCTTAGAATTTCGTTCAAGGAAGATGGTTATTTAATAAATATTATCTTTCCTCTCCGTCCGCTTTTGGTTCTGAATAAATATATACCTGTACTTACATTTTTAGCATACCAGATTACCTTTTCTCTACCTTTTATCGTATCAATTTTTCTACCTGATATATCAAATATTTCCACTATATCCTTTCCTTTTAATGGGATAATCACATATTTTGTAAATACATTTGTGTAGAGAAGATGTTTTTCAAATGTGTTTACTGTTATATTTTCATATTTTAACCATTTAATGCCCTCTTCTGTTACAGCACCTATTCTGTATGTATATCTACCAGTTTCTATATTGCTATCCAGATAATTGATGTTTTCAGGGATTTCCGAACCGGAAGAAACTATAGATGCTACATCAATCCATTGATTTTTCCTTAAATCTTTTCTTTCAATTTTCCAGAATTTTACTCCAATGCTGGTTTCCACCCTGAAACTGATTAAAACACCTGATGGAATAAGATTCAAAGAGAATGCACTTATCTGGACAGCAACAGGGGAAGAGGAGCCAAAAAATGTTAGGACATCAGAAAGTAACCCCTGTCTATCGGGGTCTGATGCCATATCCCCATAATTGTATCCGATAATACTTGTTTTGATTCCGGAAGAATCGCTGTAAACCCCCCCAATAT
>WFRC01000036.1 GCA_015486685.1 Caldifarciminota bacterium | reverse complement strand
GAGAAGTCGTATCCACCCTCGGAAATGGAGAAGAAATTCATACGGAGAAAGTGCTCGTTTCAATTGGACGAAAACTTAACTCCGATGGGATAGGGTTAGAAAAACTTGGAATTAATAAAGAGCGCGCCAGAATTGTGGTGGATGAACATCTTAGAACGAACATTCCCAATATATACGCAATAGGGGATGTTGTTGGAGGATTACTCCTTGCGCACAAGGCAATGAAAGAAGGCGTAACTGCAGCTGAGATTATTGCGGGAATGGATAAGAAAATGGATTACAGGGTTGTACCGTGGGCAATATTCACAACACCGGAGATTGCATCGGTAGGGCTTACGGAAGAAGAGGCAAAAGAGCAAGGAATGGATGTAATAACCGGCGAATTCCCATTCACTGCAAACGGAAAAGCAGTATCAATGAATACAACTGACGGAGAAGTAAAAATTGTTGCAAGAAAAGACACAAATGGAGTTATCGGAGCACAAATCGTAGGGCCAGAAGCGTCAGTAATGATTGCTGAACTCGCAATTGCAGTGGAGAAAAAACTTTCTTTAAGGGATGTTGCAGATACAATTCATACGCATCCAACGCTTCCCGAGGCAACAATGGGAGCTGCAAAAGATGCACTCGGAGAAGTAATACATATGGTAAGGAGGTAAAAATGTCAGAAAAAAAAGAACTTGAAGGAGTGATTGCAGAAATCGAGAATGATACTGCGTATATATATTTAAGCAGTGAAAAAGCTGGTCAGCTTTCCGAGGCAAGTTTTGTAGAACTACCTGAAATCGGAAAAGAAGTAAAAGAAGGAGAGCAATTTGCCAATGTGGAAACAGCAAAATCCGTTGAAAACCTCAAAAGCCCGGTTAGCGGAACAGTTACTGCTATTGCGGAAGACCTTAAAACCACGCCGGCAAACATATCATCTAAAACGTCCAAAGAGAATTTTATCGTTCAGGTAAAGATATAACCCTGCAAATTAAGGTTTTTGCATACAAACATAATGCCCGCAAAACACGCGGGCATTATAAATTTACAGTCTAATTTTTTTATAGGATTATTGAGATCAGAAATCTTCCAAAAAACTACTCTAAAATTAAATAATTTACCGCAAAATTTTATAAAATTTCAAGGGTAATGCCGTAATTTCTGCCACCTTTTCTGTATTCCTCCTACCGAGTAGAGCACTACAAAACTTTCATATTTTGTTAGCTTATTTGCTAACATTATAACAAGAAAATTATATAAATAACTAACTGGTATATAATAATAAATCCTTGACTACCGCTAAAAGATTGTATATATTATAGTTAACTATTACAATAAAAGGAGTAAATTGTGAAATTATCTGCAGGAGGGGAGAGTATGAAGGTAATTATTGACACAAAAGACATAAGATGGATGCAACATCCAATGGCAAAAGGTGTTTTTATCAAACCAATTGTGACAAAAAAAGAATTTGGCAATGAAAACCTTACAATTCTTTTAGTCAAAATTCCTGTGGAAGCCTCAGTTCCAAAACATACCCATGCCGAGAGCGAAGATACTCTTTATATTCTGGAAGGGCGTGCAGAGATGTTTGTTCAGGGTGTAGGAAATTTTGAGGTTGAAAAAGGAATGACAATACGAGTTCCTCGGGGCAGGGAGCATACACTTTTTAATGTTTCCGAAGATGTCTTAGTTTACGATGTCTTTACTCCTGCCGTAATTTAAAATTTGTTTCGTAGAGCAGGAGGAACTCTCCTGTCCATTAAAATTACTTCACACCTATAGATACTTGATTAGTTATCTACAATTTTTAAAATTCTTAAGTTTTTCTATGAAGCAAAACTTACAAACAACGCTCTAATTTCATCCAAAATACACAATAGAGGTAATTCACCGATTTGCTCTATCTTTCTTATAACATCTATCCCCAACCACTCTCCCCCCACCTGTCTATTTTATTGTACGGCAAATAAAAGTACACTCAACATAAAAAATTATTTTCGTGCAATTAACAGCTCTGGATTTTTCTGACCAAAAATATTTGGAAGGGCATCCTAAGATAAACAAATATATAGAAAGAGCAAATAGGACACTTGAAGAAGAATTCATAGATTACCACTTATACCTGCTATCAGATGATGTAAACACATTCAATTCAGAACTCATAGAATACCTCATCTGGTATAACACTGAAAGGCCTCACTACAACCTCAATAATTTGTCACCTATGGATTTTATGATAAAATACTATTTGAAGTCTCAAATGTATTGGACTTATACAATGTATTGACAAATATAAAAATATAGATATAATGATTTGTGATGAAAGAGAACGAAGGAGTTAACCTAACATTGAAAGAAGCAAGAGAAATAAAGTACTATTTAAGTGCATTTACAAATGAAAAAAGGGTACAAATAGCTATATTTCTCAACAAAAAAGAAATGAATGTGGGAAATATTGCAAAAGCCTTAAATATGCCCCAATCTTCAGTTTCACTACATCTTGAAAAGCTATTTACCTGCGGTGCAGTGGAACGAAAAAAAATAGGCAAAAATGTATATTACAGGATAAATCAGAAAAATATGAATCACCTTATTAAATTGCTAACTCATTATT
>WFRC01000035.1 GCA_015486685.1 Caldifarciminota bacterium | reverse complement strand
GCCTCTCTGGTCTATCCTTCTGGGCTTTGGTTTTTCCTTTGTAGTAGGTTTATTCTTTGGTATCTATCCTGCCAAAAAGGCATCGGAACTCAATCCTGTTGAGGCATTAAGATATGAATAGGGACGGGGTTTGACAATATGACACTTTTGAAAAAGCAGAATGTAAATGATACAATTATTCAGTTGAAGGTAATAAAAAAGATATATAAATTAGGAAAGATTGAAGTTCCTGCACTACAAGGAATAAATTTGAGAATTGACAAAGGAAGTTCTGTGTCTATTACAGGTCCATCCGGGTCAGGAAAATCCACTTTGATGTATATCATAGGCTGCCTGGACAGACCTACATACGGAGAATATATATTTAACGGTCTGAATATACCTCATTTAGACGATGATAAATTGGCAGACATAAGAAAGAAAAAAATAGGCTTTGTATTTCAAACATTTAATCTCCTTCCCCGGGCAACAGCCCTTTATAATGTTGAACTTCCTATGATTTACAATGGAGTTCCAAAAACAGATAGAAAAGAAAGGGCAATCCAGTTGCTTGAGAAGGTAGGGCTTGGGCATAGATTATACCATTTACCTTCTGAATTATCTGGGGGTGAGAGACAAAGGGTAGCAATCGCAAGGGCATTGGCAAATACACCGGATATTATCCTTGCTGATGAACCCACAGGTAACCTGGACACAAAAATGGGTGCAGAGATAATAAACATATTTAAGAAACTCCATAAGGAAGGTAAAACCATTGTGATTGTCACACATGAAATCTCCATAGCGCAGGAAGCGGAAAGGATAATAAAAATGCAAGATGGTAAAATTGTTGGAGATATACATAGTAAAAAAACAAAGGTTCATAAATAATTTCAAGAAGGAGGAACAGAGTGAATAATAAAATAAAGATTGGGATTATTATTTGTGACAGATATCGTAATTGTGCAGGTGGGAAATGTTTTCGTTCTTTAAGAAATAGGGAAGGTGCATTTAGTTTATACAAAGATATGGATGTAGAAATCGCAGGATATACTACCTGTGGTGGATGTCCTGGTGGAAATATTGAATATGCACCTGAAGAAATGAAAAAAAATGGTGTAGAAGTAATACATTTTGCCACAGGATTTTTGGTGGGTTATCCACCCTGCCCTTATATAGATTACTTTAAGATGTTTATAGAAAAAAAATATGGGATAAGGGTAATTTTGGGGACACATCCTATACCTCAGAAGTATTTTTTAACCCACGAAAATTTGGATACTTATAAAGATTCTGAATGGAAAGAAAGATTAAAACTGATTACCTGCGATAAAAAAATGAGACTTAATTACGATTAATAATAGGGATAACATCGCAGTTACGAATTAAAAAACAACCGTTGGCTATTCTATTTCTCTCTTTTTCGCAAAAACGGTAGATTTGGAACAAGAAAATGATAATTGATAATGACTGACCCCATTGTCATTACCTTAACATAATAAGTTTGCGCGCCTTTACTGCATTACCCGCCTTCAATCTGTAAAAATATATTCCAGATGGGAGCCTCTTTCCTTTCTTGTTCACTCCATTCCAGTTAAGTGAATATATGCCTGCTTTCTTTTCCTCATCCACTAATGTATTAACAACCTGACCACAAATGTTATATACCTTAAGAGAGATTTTTGTGGTCTTAGGTATACTGAATGTAATTATGGTATGATTAGTGAATGGATTTGGTCTGTTTTGTGTAAGTGAAAATTTCCTTATACCTTTATTGGCTGTTTTCTCCTGCATTCCAGAAAGACCAAGATAGAAATTTATAGAGGGCGTAGTGTCTCCTGTTGTTACATTTACCATGTCAGCAGAGAGAGAATCAGATTTTTGGTTATACCACTGCTCATTATACCCTGATTTATAGGCGCTCGCCTTATATTGACCTGTTCTGAGATTGTTAATTCTATATGAACCTGTTGAATCGGTTTCTGATTCAAAGAACCACATCCAGCCATAGAATGGGGTAATCCACATCCACCCATAGACAGAGACATTCTCAATGGGGGTAAGGTCCTCTTTTCTATATACATTTCCTTTAATATGACCACCATCTTCAAGTGTGAAATCTATGCCTGTAATGGAATCCGGTGCATTTATTGATAAAGATATTGCATCATTCCAGTTATCCTTATCCTGATACCATTCAAAACAATGGATTGTATCAT
>WFRC01000034.1 GCA_015486685.1 Caldifarciminota bacterium | reverse complement strand
CCTGAAAGAAATATCAAAAGAAGGGAAGGGAAAAATACCTGTACCTGAATTAGATGTGCAGGAAAAACATTTAGCCGATTTAATTCCTGAAAAGTATTTGAGGAAAGATAATCCTTTACCTGAGCTGTCTGAGGTGGAGGTTATCAGGCACTTTGTTTCACTCTCTTCTTTGAATTATCATCTTGATAAAGGCATATATCCATTGGGGTCTTGTACAATGAAATATAACCCGAAAATATCTGAGGACATAGCAAGATTACCTGGTTTTTCTGGCATTCATCCATTTTTACCTGAAGAATTAGTTCAAGGTGCCCTGCAATTGATGTATAATCTTGCAGGAATGCTTGCGGAATTATCCGGGATGAAGGATGTAACACTTCAACCAACAGCAGGCGCGCATAGTGAACTTACAGGAATGCTCCTTGTTAGGGCATATCATAATTTTAAGGGCAATAAGAGTAAGAAAAAGGTGATTATACCTGATTCTGCTCATGGAACAAATCCTGCTTCCTGCACACTTGCAGGATTTGAACCTGTGGAATTGAAATCAGGAAGCAAGGGAATATTAGAGATTGATGATGTCAGAAAGGTGATTGATGATGATGTTGCCTGCTTGATGGTAACAAATCCAAATACACTGGGGCTTTTTGAAACCCATATAAAAGAAATCGCAGATATACTTCATTCAAAGGATGCACTCCTTTATATGGATGGTGCAAATCTTAATGCAATTATGGGGATTATTAAACCAGGAGAAACAGGTGTAGATATTTTACATTTTAATCTGCATAAGACATTCTCAACCCCACATGGTGGTGGTGGTCCAGGAGGTGGTGGAATAGGTGTATCTGAAAAATTGGTTGATTTTCTTCCTATCCCTGTAATAAAAAAAGATAAAGATAAATATTACTTTGATTATAATGTCCCCCATTCCATCGGTAAAGTTGCAACATTCTTTGGCAATTTTGGTGTAATGGTAAAAGCCTATGTATATTTAAGGATGTTAGGTGAAAAAGGAATAAAAAGGGTTTCA
The DNA here is from genome assembly GCA_015486685.1 of Caldifarciminota bacterium. Taxonomy (GTDB): domain Bacteria; phylum Hydrothermota; class UBA3072; order WFRC01; family WFRC01; genus WFRC01. The sequence continues at coordinate 1,265 of WFRC01000034.1, read as the reverse complement.
AAGCAGGCAGTGATTTCAGCCAATTACTTGAAAGAGCAATTAAAAGAGCATTACTTATTGCCTTATAATAGACCCTGTATGCATGAATTTGTCCTTTCTGGAGATAAACAAAAGAGAAATGGAGTAAAGACACTTGATATAGCAAAGTCGCTGCTGGATAGAGGATTTCATGCCCCAACTGTTTATTTTCCTCTTATTGTGCATGAGGCATTAATGATTGAACCTACAGAGACAGAGCCATTAGAGAGTCTGGATGCTTTTGTAGATGCCCTGATTGATATTGCTAAAATATCTGAGACTACGCCGAAAGAGATTACATCTGCACCTGTAAATACACCTGTTGGGAGGTTGGATGAGGCAAAGGCAGCCAGGGAGCTAAATGTTCACTGGTAATAACTTTGAATTTGATATATATAGTATAGAAGATATTCCTGTTGAAAGAAGGAAAGAAATTATTGGGAAGGTGGCACAGGAAATTGTTGATAGAAATATGACAACGCCAGCAATCTTTTTACTTGAAATGGGAAAACCATTAAGTTTTCTGGGGAGTCAGGCAATGATTGCAGTGAATCCCTTTGTTCAGGCTTTCTTTCCTTCGCGTGTATACAGAGAATTATCTGTTATACTGGAGAAAAGAGAGTATGTGGAGATGTTGATTACAGAGATTGAAAGGAGAAATAATGAAGTCAAAACAAGAAATTAAAAGGATTTTAGCCACAGATTGTGGAAGCACAACAACAAAGGCTATACTTATTGAGAAAAGGGGAGAAGAATATAGACTTATTGTCAGAGGTGAAGCCCCAACCACAGTAGAGGCTCCATTTGAAGATGTAACAAAGGGAGTATTAAACGCGATAAGGGAAGTGGAAGAGTTAACAGGGAATGAAATCCTTGATGGTGAAAAGATTATCAAGGAGGTTGACGGTAAAAGAGGGATTGATGTATATGTTTCTACTTCAAGTGCGGGTGGAGGTTTGCAGATGATGGTAGCAGGGGTTGTAAAGAGTATGACTGCAGAAAGTGCAGCAAGGGCTGCCTTAGGAGCAGGAGCAATCGTAATGGATGTTATTGCATCTAATGATAAAAGGCTCCCTTATCAAAGGATAGAACTTATTAGAAAACTAAGACCTGATATGATTTTACTCTCAGGGGGTATAGATGGCGGGACTATTTCTCATGTAGTTGAACTTGCTGAGATTATAAGGGCAGCAGACCCGAAACCGCGATTTGGAACAGGCTATGATTTACCTGTAATTTATGCAGGG
>WFRC01000033.1 GCA_015486685.1 Caldifarciminota bacterium | reverse complement strand
TGCTATCGATGCATTATTGTCTATTATAAAAAATATGCCTGATGTGTATCTATTTATTGCAGGGGCTCCTTCTCCTACTGCGAAACCAAAGGATATTGAATATGCTGTAAAAATAGAAGAGATGATAAAAAGCCTGAAAATCCAGTCAAATGTGATATATCCCAAAAGGTTCTTTTCAAACGAGGATGTTCCTTATATATTTGGAGCATCTGATATTGTGCTTTTTCCATATTATGAAGAAGATAGGTCTGCATCGGGGTCATTCCATCTTGCAATGGGTGCAGGTAAAACTGTGATTGCATCTCGCATCCCCAAATTTGAGGAATTAAAAAATATTTCTGACGAATTGCTCGTTTTACCGTTCAATGCCGAAGGTATTGCAAACCTTGCAAAAAGGATTTTTCAGGATAAAGCATTTTCAGACTATATTCATAATAGAACCAACGAGTATGCGGAAGAAACATCCTGGGAATCAATCTCAAGAAAAACAATGGAGTTATATAGATGAACATTGGAGATGGAGAAATTGTCAGAGTAAATGATAAGTATCTATTCAAGTTGTCAAGCTTTGATGGAAATCCCATTGTAAAGCCCGAAGATATCGGACTTGTATGGAAAGAGGCTGGTAAAGAAAAAAGGGGTGCTGTGTTTAATGGCGGTGCGGGAATATTTCAGGGTAAAACAATGCTGTTGCCGAGGTGCCATAAGAATTATAAGAGAATTAAATTTTTTGACAAAGAAAAAGGATTTGAGAGGTATGGAATGGAAAATTATGTATCCGAAATTTACATCCTCTCCAGCGATGACGGAACTCATTTTTCTATCTATAATAATAATCCTATAAGGGGTGATGGGAGTGAACATAAAGATTTTCTTTATGGAATAGAAGATATAAGGATAATACGACACAAAGATATGTTTTATTTAATTGGCTGTGGTAAGATAAAGCCACCATTTAAGGGCGGAAATGCAGATAGGATTGCAATATATACAACAAAAGATTTCAAAAAGATTGAATATCACGGAATTATTTCTCCCTTTGATGCAAGGAATACAACACTCCTCTTTACAGATAATGGTATTTATGTATTTTTGAGATTTTACCCAAACATAAATGTTGTAAAACTTCCTGATATAGAGTTTATATTGGAACCAGATAAACATACAGAGTGGTGGGAAAGGCAGGAAGAACAACAGGAAAAAAGTGTGCTCTTAAAAACAGGGGATTTTCCCCATGAATCTGAGAAAATAGGGATTGGAACGCAACTCATACCAACAGAAAAGGGCTGGTTATTCATATACCATTCAGTAGGACACATTATAAAAGAAATTACCGATGCATATAATTTGAAAAAGGATATCCCCCGGGGATATTCTGTAAATGCCGCTCTGCTTGATTACGAAAATCCTATGAAGGTAATTGCTCGGTCTCAGTTCCCAATCTATATACCCAATAAACCCTATGAATTAGAGGGTGATGGGAAATACCCCATTGATGTACCCAATGTTGTTTTTCCTACTGGTGCTATACTTAAAGATGAAAAATTGTTTATCTATGCAGGTGCAGGCGATAAATATGAAGTGCTGTTAACTGCTAATATCCATTATCTTCTTGAGTATCTCCTCAAATATGGACAAAGACCGTGAATCGTAAATCGTGATTTGTTAATCGTAGGCACGGTTTTAATCGCGCAAATGTAGGAAACGTTTCCTAACACCGATAATTTTGGGGTGCGGAAACTTGCCAATTGAATGAACACTCTCACATGCCCCCCTTTTGTCACTGCGGGGGAGTGAAACGACCGTGGCAATTTCACAGTATGGGGAGGTTGTATTTTGGAGTGCAGAGGCTTGCCTCTGCGTAGTTTTTACAATTAACGAATAACGATTTACGAAATTCTTCCGCACTCTTATTTCCGCATTATTTTTGACGGAAAGCGGTAGGCGAAGGCTTTAGCCTGCGAAGAAAAATTTAGGGTAACGAGATAAACTTTATGTTCTTTATTATTTTATGAATTTATTATGTCAATCCTGTTTATCCTGTCAGATAATTTTGGATGTGGAATCTGGTAGATTTTTATCTCCTTTGCAGAATATCCTGGGCATCTTCCGAAAGGATATAACTTTTCCAGTTAGGGTCGTATGGCTCACTGCTGAGGTTGGAATAAATGATTTCATACCTACCAGAATAAGAAAAATCTGCGAAAATAAAAACCATCCCATTTCCCGAATAATATTTCCATATTTCATAAGGTTTTACAGATACCTCGTGGATTCTTGATACAATCTCGTCCGGAGGACCAAATTTTACATAAATTCTCCCCCTTGTTGTTTCTCTCCCCAATACATTAATATAAGAAAAGTGTTCATCTGCATACTTAATCCTTTTGATAAATTCTTCTAAATATTCATTTTTGGGAGTCTGCGGTGTTGGGTCTCTTTTTGCCCAGAACCTTTCCAGAAAAACCAATTTTCCGGAGTCTGAAAGTGCATTATACATATCCAACTCCTTTGGCGTAGCAATGTAATCAATAAATTTTGCATAAGGAAGATATTCGGGCAAAAGTTTCCGCCTGACGCGTATCCTTTTTTTGTATATACTAAATGGTTTTTTCGTATAAATTGTATCTATCCCGTCGCATACACCTATCTTAAAAGTGTATGCACCTTCGGGCATAGCAATTATATTAATTCCTCCTGCCTCAACAAAATTTTTGTATGGGATTGAAATAGATTTTTGGGGAAAATTTTTATAAGTCTTTCCATTTTTATCTAATATCTGATAGAATATCTTTCCTCTTTTTTTGGGAAAATGATAAATTTCAAGATAGTAATCCATAATGGGTTTTGAAGTGCCAAATACCCTCTCCGGATATGGTATTAATCTATAACCATTTTTGGTAAATTTCCCCTCCTTTCCCGATGTCATCGTATGAGATAACTGTATATCACTGGTGCAAAATTTATTCCACTGTCTGCTGTGCAAAAACATAATTTTTATCTGTTTCTTTCCTGTACTGTTATCCACCACTGTTAGAGAAATTGAGTAATCTTGATTAGAGGGCAAGGTCAATGGTATAAGGTCTGTTGCCTTCAAATCTCTATCTTCGGCATCCTTTATGTTTGCGATATAACTCACACGAGAAAATGTATATTTCAAAGAATCCTTACCTGATTGTCCTTTCACATTTATGGTTATTGAAAATGCTGCCTTATACCTTCCCTTTTCTTTAATATATTTTAATGAATGATAACTAACAGAATAATAGACCTCTACATAGGTTGTGCTGTCTGTATCCCTGAATGATGCCATATCCATTGAGAAAGATAATAAACTCAATATATATATATAAATCATCAGAAACCTCTCGGGTAAACAAGGGTGTAATGTCCCAGATTATAGTTATCAACAAATATAAATTTCATTCCTTTTTTATAATAATACCATATTTCGTAAGGTTTACTGTTCAATTCAAATGGATGTTTTTCAATCTCGTCCGGAGGCCCAAATTTGATATAAATTTTGCCCATATCTGTTTTCCATCCGGGTAGAAATGGTGACTTAAAATGTGTGTTTGCATAGTCAATTCTGCCAAAATATTCATCCTTTACTTCATTCTTCTCTGTCGATGGTGTAGGGTCCTTTTCCTTCCAGAAACTCTTCCAGAGTTTTATTCTCGTCTCAGGGGATGCCCTTTTCAAACTATCAATAACTGCCTGTGATGCGATATATGTGAGTTCATTAATCCTTTCCAAAAATCTTTTTGATTCGAAAAAAGGTCTTTCAAGGTAAAATTTTGACTGACTTTTTACATCTTCTCCCAGCTTCTGGAAAGTCAGAATGTATTCATCTTCAATAAGGTGTTTTACAGGTAAAATTACATTCAATGTTCTATGGAGGTTGATAGTCAATGTGGTATCCCCTTTAATAAATATTTTTTTATCACCATTTGAGAGTTGCCATTTTATATGGGATATGCGAGAAGATTTATCATAAATATTTACAGATGCAGTAATAAAGGTATCTGAATAAACCGTGTCTCCATACGCATTTTTTATACCGGGATTTGAGATATAAAAACCTTTGATGCTATCAACATTTAACGCCTTCTTTATTTCACCATATCTCTGAGAATTTTTATCCCATATCTTCAAATACGCAGTATACCTTCCATATTTTGTTGGAATATCAATAGAATCTTTGATAAAATTTTTACTGTCGACAGTGTGTAAGTAATTATCTGAAATATATGCCCTTTCCCATTCATCGCCACCAATCTGTTTTCCTCTCTCGCTTAAAATAATAGAAATTCTGTATTTCGCCTCATACTTACCGCCCATCTTTATAAAATTTATCTGGTTCAGCGGAATACTGTATTTTACCTTTATATGAGGCAAAAAATTATCATCATAATATATGTTAAAATCTGCCTTAAAGTTCATATAATATATGCCTAAAATCCATAAAATATACATCATCACTAATAAGTTAAACATCAATCTCAAAAAATCAAGTGTATAAATAAAAATATTCTAAAAAAATCTATGGTATACCTAACATATTCTTCTAAAAGTCGTAAAAATGGGCAAAAAATGTAAAAAAGTGGTAAAAAAATGGATTTTTCAGGGTTTTAGGGCTTGACAAATCTGAAGACCTTATTATAATTAAGTTATAAACTGTAACAAAAGGAGGTGATAAACTAAATGAATAAGAAAGATTTGATTGAAGCATTATCAAAGAAGGCAGGACTTTCAAAGAAGGCTGCGAATGATGCTATCGACACCCTTATAACTACGATAACGAAGTCATTAAAGAAGGGCGAGAAGGTAACATTCGTAGGATTTGGCACATTCACAGTAAGGAAGAGGGCGGCCAGAAAGGCAAGGAATCCGAGGACACAGCAGATTATCAAGGTTCCTGCGAAGAAGGTTCCCGTATTCAGACCTGGCAGTGAACTCAGAAAATCAGTAAAGTAGAATTGAAAGGCTATTTACGGGCAGGAGAGTATCCTGCCCGTTTGTTTTAATGGATGAGTGAATGGGTCGAAAAAGCAGTAGCGAGGGATGAGTAGCGAGTATATAGGGAAAAGAGAGGATGAGAAAGAAACGGTAATGGGTAAGGAGCGA
>WFRC01000032.1 GCA_015486685.1 Caldifarciminota bacterium | reverse complement strand
CTCTCTATAAGAGAAATTGTCGGCACTGTGCCTGCCCTCTGTGCAGAAAATGGCGCTTCCTCGTTTGCATTTGTCGTATCAATCATTTTACCCCTTTTATGGGCACTCACAGAGATTCCACTGCCCAGATGGGCAATGACAAAATTAAATGCCTTATAAGACTTTCCTAAATCCTTACCTGCCCTTCTTGCAATGGCTTTTGTATTCAAGCTGTGGCACAAACTTTTTCTCTCCACTTCAGGAAAGCCGGAAATCCTTGCAATATCTGTCATCTCATCCACAGATACAGGGTCAACAGTAAACGCAGGTATTCCCATCTCTTCACCCAATTCATACCCCATAATCGGAGCAATATGAGATATATGGCTTGCCTGCACCCTACCTGCTTTAATATCTGCTATCATCTTTTCTGTAATTCTAAATGTCCCGCTCGGTAGTGGCTTCATTGGACCACCCCGCGTCACAATGGCATCAAGTTTCCCTCCTAAATCAGGAAGATGTCTATTGAGAAAATCCTGCACCGCCCTTTCTCTTACCTTTATATCTTCGCTATTACCTGAATGGACAAGGTTCTCTCTCAAAATTTCCTTATCCCCGTTAAAAAGCGCAATCTTTGTAGAAGTGCCTCCTGGATTTATTACCAATATTATAAAATCTTCCATATTAAGATAATAAAAAAATAAGCATATTTTTCAAGGGAAAAATGCAAAATTCTCAAAAAAAATATTTTCAATGAGCACTCCCATTCTTTTTTTATTGTAGGAGGGGCTTCCCAGTCCCGATAATCCCTTTATTTCCCTTATTCTGGAATCATGGTCTTTTTAATTTTCCATTTTACACTTTGCAATCTTCATTTTGCATTAAATCCTCTATCTCCCTCCCTTGATGAGGGGAAACCTTCTATTTCTCCCCCTCTGGGGGAGATTAAGAGAGGGTGTCTTTTTTCCTGTCATTTTGAGCCATCGGCGAAGAATCTCATTCTTCCCCTATTGTCATTGCGAGCCTGCCATAGGCAGGCGTGGCAACCTCACAGGATGGGTGGATATCATTTTACCCCATTTTCGCTGTCATTCTGAACTCTTTATTCTGTCATTCTGAGTGAAACGAAGAATCTCCTCTTTTTTTCTTTGTCATTGCGAGGAGCGTAGCGACAAAACAATCTTATCGTAGTTAATCTGTTAATTCCGCATTATTCTTGTCACAAATCACGGTCTTTATTATTTTATTGTAGGAGGGGCTTCCCAGCCCCGATGAATCCTCTATCTCCCTCCCTTGATGGGAGGGATTAAGGGAGGGCATGCGAAGCATCTCAATTTTCTCTTGAAATCAGGTTAAGAAAAAAGCAAAAAAGCAAAGGTTGGGGTGAAAGGGGGGTTAAAAATCAAAATAAATTTTTCTGTTCTTTTCCATCCTTGATATCAGATTCCCATCATTATTGTAGTTATTCTTATATCTTCCCTGAAAAATTTCCATTCCAATTCTGTCAGGATAGGTCAACAGAGTTTCCTCATAAACAGGATTATTGTCTTCATCATATTCGTATCTCTCATAATCCTCCAGTTCATCATCCTTATTGAAGGTCTCACTCTTAATCAATCTCCTCTTATTATCATAATCAAAATAAATTTTCATATCCTCTCTTCCCATCCGATAGATAACCTTTTCTTTTAACAATCCTTCATTATTATAAAAATATTTCACGGTCATTACCATATTACCAGAACCTACTTCTGTAATTTCTTCGGATAGTCTTCCATTGCTGTCATATTTATAGGTGATTATGGTTGCGAGTATACCATTCTTTGTGTATTCTTCGCACCTTGCCAACTTCCCATCATCCTGATAATAATATTTTTTTATCATAGATAAACTTCCATCATCCCTGTATAGTTTTTCAGCCACCTTTAGCCCCTTATCATTATACTCTGCATCAACTTTTCTCTTGCGATACAGTTCCTCGGAGGTTGTTTCTTCTGTCCATTCTTCCACCTTCGGTTCAGTAATTTCTATTATGCTTCCATCTTTGTCCTTAAAAATAAATTGATAATATCTGCTTAACTTCTCATCTACCTTTTTTGTCTTTTCCTTACCTAAAATCTCCACAAAAATTTCCCCTAAATCCCTGTTATCTGTAGAGGATACATCATCATTTTTCATCTCTCCCCCCTTTCTTATAATATTCATAAATTAATCCACTAAAAAGTACTGCCTCATCCCAATCAAACACACCCCCATAGTATCTTCTTTTTCTATATTTCTTATCCTTATGCAATCTTTCCAGTGTATCAATAATAGATTTAACAGCATAGGTAAACAATTGTCCCGCTCCGAATGAAAGTGTGTGAATATTCATAGGCACTTTCCCTGAAAATAGCCCATCTTTCAATTTCTCATAAACCTCTTTGACTTTAGGAATACTATCTTGATACTTATCCAATACCTCCCTTACCTCTTTATCGTCTCCTTCATCCTCCACTCTATCAATTTCCTCTTCAGGCACATATCCATAAAGATAGAGAAGAATTAACGCAGCATCCGTAAAGGCATAAAAGGAAAATCTGGTCTTATAACTTCCAGTGAAGCACCGATAGATCTGTTCCTTCCTTCTCTCTCTTCCTACAATCCATTTACATCGTTTATTCCATATCCTTTTTGCCTTTTTTACCTTCTTCAAAGGTATGCCTTTCAACATTTGTTCAACATCATCTTTCATAAATGGATCTGGCTTATAATCAGGATGTTTTTCTTTATAAAGTTTGTCAAGTTCCTCTTCCCGTATTTCAAACTTAGATTTCTTTTTCATCTTGCTCCTTATTGATTAAAAATGTTGATACATTTTAACCCTAAAAGTTGGAAACTGGAAGACTGACCCCAATGTCTTAGAATTTTGGTTTTAGTCCAGCCTGTTTACATAATTCATTTGCTGTTATTCTATCAAGGACACGATGTCTTTTGACTGGAAGTGTTTTTACGCCATTAGTGTATATAGAATGATTTTTACCTTCACGCAATAAATAAAACCCGTTTTTTTCAAAATACTTAATTAAATCACGCCGTTTTACAGACACTCAAACCTCAATAGGTAGTTGCTCTATAAGAGCACCTCCAACAGGGATTTCTTTTCCTTGCTCTTTATACGCCAATATCATTTCATTCAATGCATCTTTCAGCATTTTCCTGCATTCCTCTATGGTTTTCCCTTCTGTTATTATTTCTGGCCATTCAACCAACTGCCCCATATAGCCAGAATCTATCTTTGTATATTTAGCAGTGTAATTATTAAGCATTCATTACCTCCTAATTTTTTTATATATTTAATATAAACAATTTACCCCTATTTGTCAAGGAAAATCTCGTCCCAGCGAAATAGTTTCACATTTCACGGGATAAATCTATTTAGTCTATCTGGTCTATCTAGTCTGTTTAGTCTATTTGGTCTGCCTTTTTGACTGCCCCAGATGAACTTCGCCGTCATGCTAAGCCCTTAGCGAAGCATCTCATTCTTCCCCCATTGTCATTGCGAACCTGCCGCAGGCAGGTGAAGCAATCTCACAGGATGGGTGGTGGAATAGTTTCTTCTTTATTTCCCTCCTTCTGGAATTATGGTCTTTTTAATTTTTCATTTTGAACTTTTCAATCTGCATTTTGTATTTAAATTTCCCTCCCTCTGGGAGGGATTAAGGGAGGGCATGCGAAGCATCTCAATTTTCTCTTGAAATAAGGTTAAGAAAAAAGATTAAAAAATTCAAAATTCAAGCAACGTCCCCACCTGTCTCAATATTTAAAAAAATGCAATTTAATCTTGACTTTCTTTATTTCTATTGTTAATATTAGAAAAAGAGGGAAAAGGAGTAATATAATATGAAAATTTATATGGATGTATGCTGTTATAATAGACCATTTGATAATCAGGAGAATGACAGAATACATATAGAAGCAGAAGCTATTTTATCCATTTTTAATAAAGCCTATAAAGGAGAATGGAAAATAGTTTCGAGTGAGATAGTAGAATTTGAGATTTCTCGCATTATAGATTCTGAAAGAAAGGAAAGAATTTTAATATTATCTGAAATTGCCAAGGAAAAAATCATAGTAAATAATCATATAGAAGAAAGAGCATATACTCTTGAGAAAATGGGTTTTAAGCCTGTTGATGCATTACATATTGCCAGTGCTGAAGAAAAACAGGCAGATATATTTTTGACTACGGACGATAAACTATTAAGTAGAGCCCAGAAGTATAAAAATAAAATAAATATAAGGATCGAGAATCCTGTAAAATGGCTAATGGAGGTGATAGAAAATGAGCGTTAAAACAATGACTATAAATCAAGTAAGAGAGATAGGGCTAAAAGCACTTGCAAAGGCTCTTGGTCCTGTAGGTATGGTGCGTTTTTTACAACAATTTGAGGTAGGGAAAGGTGATTATACGAGAGAAAGGAAAAAACTCTTGGAGAATTTAGGTATTGATGATATTATAGAAAATATAGAAAAAAGAAGAAAAACCTCCGGGATAAGACATAAAAAGGATAAAAAATAATAATATCCGTTTTCTTATACTGGGCAGAGATTGAAAAAAGTATTCTAACCTTAACCTCTATTTCCGTTAAACTTTTAAACGCCAACATCAATAGAATCTATTAGTTCTTTCCTGTCATTGCGAGCAACCATAATTTTTCAGAAAGTGGTAAGCGAAGGCTTTAGCCTGCGAATATCATTAATCCTTTATCTCCCTCCCTCTGGGAGGGACTAAGGGAGGGCAACCTCTCTGTCATTGCGAGCCTGCCATAAGCAGGCGAAGCAATCTCATTAAATAAGTATCTTCCTCTTTATTTCCCTCCCTTGATGTCTACCTGTGCGTGTCCGCACGCAGACAGGGGAGGGATTAAGGGAGGGTGAATCTGGAGTGCATTGACCGTGTCAATGCGTCGTTAATCTGTTAATTCCGCATTATTCTTGTCACAAATCACGGTCACG
>WFRC01000031.1 GCA_015486685.1 Caldifarciminota bacterium | reverse complement strand
TATGTTAAAAAGTTTCGCATTAAATCTTGGCACACCACCGATTTTCCCTACAATTGCTTTTACCCGTTCCCTTTCCCTTTGAAAATCTTCCATCTCCTGTTTTAGGTCTTCAAATTCTTCGTCTACCCCCTCAATATGTTCATCCATAATTTCACCTCCTGTGTCTGTATTATAAAAAATATTGCCAAAAAGTCAAGGACAAAATGTAGTAGATGAGTAAATGTTATATTATGGCAGTTGTCCAAAAAAATTCTTGACTAAATAGATTTTCGTTTTTATTATTATACTATGGATAGTGTGATTCAAAAATTAAATAAAAGAATGATTAAAGAAGTCCAGAAGAAAGGATTCCTTAAAAACTCTGAATATGAAAGGGCGTTCCTTTCCATTCCAAGACATATCTTTATTCCTTCACTCTATGATATTGAAAAACAGGAATGGAAAAGATTTGAGGTTGATTATTCAAAACCGCAGGAAGAAATATTAAAGAAGATATATGTAGATAGCCCCCTTGTGATAAATGTTGAGAATGAAACTGTTTTATCTACAAGTTCACAACCCACTGTAATGGCTATGATGATTGAAGAAGCAAAGTTAAAAAATGGAGATAAGGTGTTTGAAGTAGGAACAGGTTCAGGATATAATGCAGGTGTAATCTCCCATATTGTAGGTCAGAATGGGAAGGTGATTACAACTGAATTGGAAAAAAAGGTGTACGAAAAGGCAAAGGCAAATCTAAAAAGAAGTGGTATAAAAAATATTGAAATTTATTGCATGGATGGCGGATTGGGATACCCAAAAGAGGCACCATTTGACAAAATTATCATTACTACATCATCATCCGATATTACGGAAGAATGGATTCGTCAGTTAAATATAGGAGGAATCCTTGTCTTGCCATTGGTTACAAGGGGAATAGAAGCAATCGTTTCATTAAAAAAAGAGGACAACAAATTTTTGAAAGGTGAGATTAAATATTATGTAAGGTTTTTAACGATGAGAGGGCTTTCTTCATCCATTATGCATTATGGACTTACAAGTAAAAGGATGAAACCCCTATATAGAATATTAAAAAATTACGCGAAAGAAGATGCTGAAATCTGGAAACTCTTTGAAAATCTTAAAAGAAAAAAGGTGATGGATTTCTTTTTTTTTCTCGCCCTGAACGATGAAGAGGCAAATGCATTCATCTCTGATGAGGAAGAAGCATTTGAATGGGGATATGGATTGTGGGGAGAAAAAAATGAAAGAGGGATTATCTTTGTATTTCGGAAAAAGGCATATTCATGGGGCGATACGAGATTAAAGGACAGATTTATAAAGCATTTCAGAAAATGGCAAAGCACTGGCACACCTACACTTCAGGATTTTGGGATTAAATGCCAATCTGTAAAATACCCTACCCAGATGATTGCTGGTGAGTATTTAATCAGGAGGAGATATACAAACACCATCTTTTTCAAAAAGTAGGATAATCCTTGCCTCATCTTCTCCGCGCAGGATAGATTTTTTTCGCAGACTGGGGTTAAATTTTGAGGTATTCTCATCTAATGTGAAAGAAAAAAAATGTGATATGCCGCCACATAAATATGTAATGTATTATGCAAAGAAAAAGGTAGTTAAGGCATTAGAAAATTTCCCCTATAACTCTATTATTTTCGGTTTTGATACAATAATATATTTTCAAAATAGCATTATTGGTAAACCAAAAAATAAAATAGATGCCTTAAATATCTTAATGGATTTGAACGATAATATTCATTCGGTATATACGGGTATTTCCTGTTTGAGTAATAATTTTGCAATGGTAGATTATGAATTTGCAAATGTAAAATTTCAGGATATATCTAAAGAGGAATGGGCTGCATATATTACGAATAATTCAGTGCTGGATAAAGCAGGTGCCTATGGAATTCAGGATTTGCCTGCAGGATATGCGGATGTAATAGAAGGAAGAATAGAAACAGTAATTGGAATACCAATAGAAAAATTAAAAAAGTGTTTAGAAAGGACGGGATTATGGAATTTAAAACCATAGAATGGCTGGGAAATAAGGTAAAAATTATTGACCAGACAGTGCTACCATTCAGAGAGGAATATCTGATTTTACAGGATTATAGAGAAGTGGCATTCGCAATAAAAGAGATGAAGATAAGGGGAGCACCTGCAATTGGAGTAATTGCCGGATATGGAGTTGCCCTTGCGGCAATGGAATCCCACAACAAAAAAAATATAGAAGAGGCAATTAAGGTACTTGGTGAAACAAGGCCCACGGCTTACAATCTCTTTTATACGCTCAACAGGATGAAGAAAATTCTTAAAAATAATGGGACAAGCGAGGATTTTATTGCAGACGCAATTGCTATTCATAAAGAAGACAGGGAAATTACTGAAAAAATAGGAGAAAATGGTGCTAAATTATTAAAGGATGAAGGCAGATATATGACTATTTGTAATGCAGGTGCACTTGCAACGGGTGGTATTGGAACAGCACTTGCCGTATTTTACAAAGGAAAAGACCGGGGCAAGAAAATGACAATATATGTGCCTGAAACAAGGCCTTATCTGCAGGGTGCAAGACTTACCGCATGGGAACTTATGAAAAATGGGATAAAAGTTGTTTTAATTGCAGACGGAGCAAAGGCATTTACCCTGAAAACAAAAAAAATAGATTTAGTAATTACAGGTGCTGACCGTATTGCCTGTAATGGTGACACAGCAAACAAAATAGGTACATACGGATTGGCAATATCTGCAAAGGAATTGAATATCCCATTTTATATCGCTGCACCCACTACGACATTTGACCCGAATATTAAAACAGGTGATGAAATTCCTATCGAAGAACGTGCATCTGATGAGGTAAAGAATTGCAGGGGTGAGAAAATCGCCCCGGAGAATGTTGATGTATATAACCCCGCATTTGACATTACCCCGGCAAATTTGATATCAGGTATTATTACAGAAAAGGGCATTATAAGACCCTAAAGCCCCTTTGATATTCAACGCATTTTGGTGTCGGTGTTTGACAAGTTGACAACTTGGGGAAAGTAGTTTAAGGAGTTATAAGTGTGAAATTAAGATATAGACGCATTATTGGTAAATAAACAGAGTAATATATCCAATCTTAATTTCTTCATTTTATGTAGAATTTAAGGATATCATTTCGTAATATCTTGATTATCAAAAGAAATCTTTGGGCTGACTTGTCAACTTGTCAAACACCGACACCAACGAGCGAGAACGGGGATTTTTTTGTTGCCATATATAAATCTTTCGTTATATTAAAGATATGGGTAAAGCAATAGCAACGACAGCATTTCTAATCGCATTTTATCATATAATAAGTAAGGGAGTAAAAAACTTTAAAATATTTATAAGAGGTGAAGTGTGATTTTAATTTTATTTTTTCTTTTTGGAGTTGAAGAGGATAGAAATATACCCATTATATTACCTGATTATACGGATAGTTTGCCTGTTTTGATGCCATCTAATTCAACAAAGAATGCATTTAATTTAGCATACGGTTATCCGAACCTGTTTTTTTCTTCTTTTAAGAATAAATATGTAAATATAGGCATTGGGAAACAGCAGGATATTGATAAGTATTTGAAATGGTGGGGAGAAACAACCCTTAATACACATTACTTCAATCTTTTTTTCTCACTTCCATATATTGGTAAAAATGGGGTATTCACAGTTAAGCCTTTATTGAATTTAGGTATGAATTGGAAATCGGTTAATGCGGATGTGCATCTATTCCCGATGATATTTTCTAAAATACCTCTTGATTATTCCAGAGATTCCACTGAACTGCAAACTATGGGCAGGATTTCTCTGGGATATTTAAGAAATGGGGTCCTTATTAAATTTTTCAGGGAATATATTTATGGTGAAAAGAATGGGCTTATTATTCAATATACAATTAGAGATAGAGGCGTCCGAATAAGAATGAGTAATAGATATACAGGAGAATTTGGGTATTTTTCGCCTCTTTTTTATATAAAAATAGGAAGAGATAATAGGATAAATATAGACAGTATTTCACCTATACCATTTGTCTATCCTGATATAGAATCGGTTAAACAAGATTATGCAGAAATGGGTTTTCTTTATAGCAAAATCAGGTTGAGCAAATTTTATTCAAGGTGGTTTTTTGATTATGATACAGAGAAAAATGTCTTTACCACAAAGTTTTCCAATGGACCTATGTGGGCGGTATCATTTTCCCTGAATAATGAAAGAAATGGCATAAACCTTTTTTTAGGAGTAACAGATAAGATTGAAATGGAAGGTATTGAATTCAATACAACAAAAACATTTAATATATTTAAATATCGCGTTAAAGGCTATGGTGGATATTTCAAAGATTATGGATACTATGGAACAGGTGGTATTGCGATTAAATTAAAGAAGAAAATTTCACCTTTAATTGAGATAAACAATATAAATTATGGCAATATATTAGGGTATAATTTTTTATCTACCCGTATATATGTAGGTCTGGAATATGAAAGTATTCAATAAATGGGAAAATTTCCTTACAAAAGATGAAAGAAAAGCAATTCTCATTGTAGGTTCAATTATATTCCTGGGTATAATCATAAGGGTTGCACTGCCAACCCTACCAATAGATAAGGATGAACCGAAATTCCCTGTGAATATAAATACTGCTTCCAAAGAAGAACTTATTCAACTTCCTGGTATAGGGGAAGTTTATGCAGAAAGAATTATTCAATACAGGAATAAAAATGGAAGATTTAATAAAAAGGAAGATATTATGCAGGTTAAGGGCATCGGCAAAAAGAAATTTGAAATATTAAATCCACTCATCATTGTAAGAAATGAAAATAGGCATTGACGCCACAGGTCTCCATCCAACAGGTGGTCCCACAACATATACAAAAAATCTCATTCTGGGCTTGGGCAAATTAAAAATACAGGATGAGATTATTGTATACACAAGGAGGAAATTTCAGGATATATTCCCTGAACGGCATA
>WFRC01000030.1 GCA_015486685.1 Caldifarciminota bacterium | reverse complement strand
ACTATATACGTTTCTTCCAAGCAAGGTTGGAAAAAATATAGAGGGATATGATATTCCAGAAGAAATAGAAGATATTGTGCGGTTTTTAGTACAAATCATAGTACTGGATGAATCGAATTATAATTTTTATTATATGATTTCTATAGCTTATAAAGATGAATTGATAACTTTTTTGAGAATGTTTAAAAACACTTACATTATACTCTTCCCACTCTTCCTATTCTCATTCCAAGATCGAGGGCCACCAAACTGTAGGTTTCCAGATATTCAAACAGATATTAAAGTATCCTCTCTTGAAGACATATTAAATATTTTTGAATTTTCTAAAGAAGACAAAAAAATAAAAGAAATTGCCAAAAAGATAGATAAAGACGGTCTCTTGTGGTCACGTTGTACTCCTAAAATTATCTTATTAAATAAATTAGAATATATTGATATTCAGAAATTATCTGTTTCCCAGCAATCGATAAAAAAAGTGTATCGATGGATGAGGGGCAGTTTTTATTTGTACTGTAGATGGGGCATAGATATTTTGAATGCTCTTGTAGACATCGAAAAAGCTGAAATACTGAAAAAAACAAATGCTCCTAATGTAGCTTTCGAAGTATTGAAGAAAAAACCAGATTGCTCTTATGAAATTTTAAGTTTCTTAAAAAATTATGCGGAAAAAGTAGACTCTGTTGGAGTATCGAAGCAAATCTTCTCAGATATGGACTTCCTGACTTCCATTATAGAAAATGATAAGGATAATTATGGCAATGGCAGAATTATTATAAGTTTGCTAAATGTAGTAGTAGATAATAAATTGGACGAAAAGGTTGTAAAAAGTGGTATTTTAGATGTTTTTGCGAATGAGTTTAAGGATGTCTCATTGACTGGATGGATAGAATTTTTCACTCTTTTAAACAATCTCCGCAAAAAAGGATGGGAGAAAGAAGTTATAGACATAATCATAAAGTATGATTTAGTTCCTTATCTAATTGATTCCGCAAAAGAAGTATTGACGAAGACATATGGGCTCAGTGGAAATTATTCTGCGTATGAACTTCTTATATTCCTTACAGAAAACGGCTATGGGAAAGAATTAGAAAAACATGGAATAATCAAGATAGCAGAGGATGCTCTCGAGAGGGGTGTGGAGGGTGTGGATATGGAATTTGCAAAAACCGTATTGGTTTCATTAGGTCACCCTGTCAATATTAATAGAGGAAAAAGTGGAGGGAGCATACACCCCACAGGCAGCAGTTCTTCTGGGACTCATACCGGTGGCGGATATTCAACAGGATATTCTCACGGAGCCAGCACATCAGGATATTCGGGAGAAGGAAGTTCCAGAGTCTCAAGTTCGAGTTCTAGTTCTTCTTCAGCCCCTTCAGGCTCCCAAGGCGGGGTAATTCAGGATATGCAAGATTTGATAGGTAAGGATGACTCCGAGATAGAAAAAGTATTGGAATCAGTCGTAAAAAACGGTAAAATTAAGGAATTCGTGAAAAAAGGTGGCATATTGTTAATCAAATGGAGAATTTCTAAGATGGACTGCGGCCCAGAAACAGAAATAATGTTAGATATGATTCAAAATATATTACATCCACTTTTAATGGATGAAAGCACAGCAAAAGAAATTCTAAATTCACAAATTCCAGAACTCATGATAGAACTTCTAATAAAATGCAAAGAATCAATATTTGTAGTATCCAATATGGGGTTTATAGTAGACATATATGTAGGAACAAAGGATTTGTCTAAAATAAAAGAACTTATTTCTAAAATAAAAACCTTTTTGCAGTCCCCAGATTCGGATATAAATCACTTAGGATTATGTGCAGTTGTAGATTTAAGTATAAGATATTCAGAAATCCTTGTGGAAGAAGGATTTATTGAGTTATTGTTAAATAACTTGGATAATAGATCTAATTCTTACTTTATTTTTAGTTCTTTGTCTCGTCTAACCAATTGGTCTACTAAAGCAAGGGCAAAGATGATTGAATTAAATGCAATAGAAAAAATAAAGAAATTTCAGAAATCAAAGAAAAAAGAGGGCTCTTATGATGTTTTAATAAATCGTATGGCCAAATCGATAATAAAAACACTTAAAGACGAACTCAAGACCATATACGGATACAGAATGATCGATGTCATAGATTATCTAGGTACTGTTAATTTTGCAGACAAAAAATCCAAGACCTATGCTAGATATCTCAGAAAAGCTCTAAAAGACATCCCTATACCTGAGGATACTGCACTCATGTTCACAGATGAAACGGCACAGCCATACGATATGGCGGAAATAGCTCCGGCGAACGAAACGGTCAACGGCAAAGAGATGAACATATATGCATTGTTCATCCATGAATTCAGTGTTGGAACACTAAAGAGCATATATCGGGAACTTCCTTGGTTCTTTCCAGAATTTGAGGAAAAAGACATGGAAGAATTCGTTGTAGCATTCATAAAAAAGGTGATATGGCATGAACTTGGGCATAGAAAAGCATGGATTGAAAAAGGCCTTTTTGAAAGTGAAGCGGATAAAGAAAAAGGAAAATTAAGGGAGACGGAGGAGGAGGCAGAGGCATATGCTTATGAAATGATTGAAAAAACATATGGCAAAGATTTCCTCAAGAAATTTAGGATTTACAACTATGCAGTAGCTAAGGATATGGAGATATATGATTTTGGTTCGACATAATCCCTCTGCTTCGCAACAGGTGGTGTTTTTGGTACTATGATACTCGGGCAGGAGCAATCTTTTTATTTGGGCTCCGATGCAAGTCCATGAAGATATATGTGGTTGACAACGGCGGCCAGTGGACGCACAGGGAATGGAGGGTCCTGAGGGAACTGGGGGTAGAAACGAAGATGATCCCGAACACCACACCCTTCGAGGATATCGAGGACCTCGACGGCCTGATTCTTTCTGGAGGAGCACCGAGGATAGGCCTCAATGCGGAGAAGATGGGGAACAATGCGGAATATCTGAAGAAGGCGGGGTATCCTGTGATGGGAATATGTGCAGGCCACCAGTTCATGGCTCTGGTCTTCGGCGGCGATGCTCAACCTTCCGCCGTTCCTGAGTTCGGGGAGACCCTCGTTGAGATAGATGAGCCGGACGATATACTGGCCGGGCTTCCGGGCAGGTTCACCGCATGGGAATCGCACAATGATGAGGTGACCCGAATTCCCGAGGGATTCATGGCGCTCGCACACTCGGAGAACTGCGGGGTGCAGGCT
>WFRC01000029.1 GCA_015486685.1 Caldifarciminota bacterium | reverse complement strand
CCGGAAGATACAAAATTTTTATATCCCCCGCATTCTGAATGAAATTTTGAATGTGATACATAATATGCATTACAAGGGGTTTTGATATATCCTTCAGATTTTCAAAAAAGAAGGTATCAAGCACGGCATTTGGGGATACATCTTTAACCATCGCTTCCATCCTTAATTTTTTCTCATCCTGTTTTATATGTTTCCAGTACCATCTTATCCCTGCTTCATAATCTCCGACATAATGGGATGTGAAATCTACATAGATACTCCCATCTTTTTTTACCTTTATATTATAATTATATTCCCTTTTCATATTTTTCGGTGGGGGCGGTTTGATAAATAAAAGTTCTTTTCTCTGGGCATTCACAGCCCACACGCCATAATCTGCTTCCCAGAATGATGGATAACGGAAATTGCTGCCCGTTGCATCAAGAATAATATGTTTTCCATTCTTGAAAAATACCTCTGTTATGCAGTGATTTCCATAGAATGAAGGAATATCTTTTACGAGTGTGCCTGCATCATTCGTATTTATATAAATCGGATAAGCCATAACTCCAACCGCCCTTAACAAAGTAGAAAACAGGATAGATTTATCTGTGCAGTCTCCAAATCCATTGTGCAGGGTTTCTGTTGCCGAATGTCCTGATACGCCGGAAGAAGCCGCACCCTTTATTGAAATATACCTTATATTTTGTTGAACCCAGTAGTAAACTGCCGCAATCTTATCCTGTTCTTTATTCAACCCTTTTGTAATACTATCTGCAAGGGATTGAATCTCCTGCGTAATAACCATTCTCTTTTTCTGAAAATTCGCATACCAGTTAAATATATAGTCCCAGTTTTTCTGATTGGTTGCAGCGAGTTTTGGAATTATATCTGATTTTGGTGGCATTTGAGGTTCTTCTACGTAAGGTGGTATATCGCTCGCTGTGAATGTATATATCTTTGCTGTATTTGTAATTAAAGAGTCTACTGTATGTTTTTTTGCCTTTTTCATATTTAATAGTTTATAATAAAACGATTGAGAAGCAGGTATCTTTATCTTTACAGATGAATAGAGCACAGGTTCATTTCCGCCAAAATACCAATCCGGGTCAAATATTTCACTATCCCAGGGGTGGAATATATCTTCTTTATATGCATATTCTACTATATCACCACATTCAACACCGGAGAGCGTAAATGTCAAAATTTTCCCCTTCCCAAAAAATACGCTGCCCATCTTCGGTTTTCTTAATTTAACACTGCTTTTTGGAAGAGATATCACCTTGCCATTGGGTTTAATCACCCTTGCATATAAAACTTCTGCCTTTTCTTCATCCTCTTCAATCCATATAGACCTTGTCGCCCATTTCTTTTCCTTATCTTTCAGGATAATTCCCTGAAAGTGATATGTATATTCTCGAGTGCCCACCTGTTTTAATTCCCATTTTCCATCATCCAATAGTACTATTCCGCCGGCATTCGGATATTTTTTCACTGCCTTTTGTGCTTTATTCAAGATACCTTTTACATCTGAACCAATGTGAGGTTTTGATTTTTTCTCGGCAAATCTACCTACAATAATTCTTTTTACATCCTTTCTCTGAATAGTTGTATCCGCACAAATAACTTTTGTTCCCTCTATTGTCACCTGTTTTGAAAAAATCTTCCTTCCATTCCTGAGCTCCACTGTATCTGCTAACAGTGCGAATGATATAAAAATCATTAACATATTTTTTTTCATCTCACCTCCTTGTTTAATAAGTTAAAAGTAACCCCCTAAAAGTAATCGCTATCCGCAGACCGCCTACCGCTTAAAAGGAATATTTCCTCTTTTCTAACGGCATATTTTCGTTAAGCGTAAATCGTAAAGCGTGAAATGTTTTTTTGTTGTTGCCTTTTCTACTTACGGCTCACGATTAACGCTTTACGGTCTTTCTTTCCCTCAACTTTTAACATTCAACTTTCAACAAAATAAACTCATTAACTCATTACAGTCTGTAAAATAATAATAAAAATCCCTTTTTCAACCCTTTTTTCCAAAGCATTTGGGGATGGGGGTTGCAAACTTGCAAATTCATCTATTACTCGCATTCCT
Organism: Caldifarciminota bacterium; assembly: GCA_015486685.1. Taxonomy (GTDB): domain Bacteria; phylum Hydrothermota; class UBA3072; order WFRC01; family WFRC01; genus WFRC01. The sequence goes on along the minus strand of WFRC01000029.1, from coordinate 1,400 downwards.
CATACTTAGCATCTTTGTGGATACTTTCCAATGATAATAATTGTCTAAGTATGCAATAGGTAAAAGTCCTTATTTTGCTTTTCTCTTTTTCCTTAATAATTAACTTCAATAAATAATCCTTATATGAGGATAAGCCAAAAATAAAGCGTCCTCCATATCCCTTTGATATAACATAATGAAATGCCCCTTTATAGGTAAATTGTGGTCTTTTCATACCACTATATTAATCAAAATTTGCAAGTTTGCAGCCTAACGTCCCCAGGAATATTCAGATAGCAATAAAGGACTTATAATTGGTTATATCCTTAGGTAATATCTGTATTATTTTTCCTGATTCATCTTTATATATAAGGTATTTCCTTTTGCGTTGAATTTGATTTAAGGCAATCTTTTTTAAAACCTTTCTATTTTTAAATAGAAAAAGCATATCCTGGGTTAATATAATACTCCCTGTAAATGCTTCAGTTTTCCTTTTTTTATAGTTAATAAAAATGTCTACATATCCTTCTTGCTTTACCATCCCCTCGGGAGTGGAGAAAGGCAACCTGCCGTCAAAGAAAATCTTTATTATCATAATCAGCGGGATTGCAATAAACAGAAAGATTAGTGACATATTAATAAATTTATCATCCTGCATTATAGATAAGGGTATTTTTTGTGCAAATAATTTTAATTGCGATATAGCATCGGGGTTTATATTGGTTCCCTCAATTTTTAATGATTGGAGAAAATGGATAAAGGCATTGAAATATTTTTTGGATGTAGATGAAGTATACATACCGAGCCAGAAAACCCTGTTTTTGAAAGAAAAGGATGTTAATACTTTATATCCTTTTTTACCAATCCCTTTTTTATTGATTCCGATTATGCCATTATTGAAAAACTTTATATTTTTGTGGATTTCCGTTTTTTTAATATTCTTTTCTATATTTTTATATATACTGTCAGGGTTATTGGATGTGTAATAAAGGATTTTGAAAAGACAAAAATACCCTCTGATCTTATATCCTTTCCACTTTTTGTTTTGTTTATAGACTTTCCACGCGGGTGTTTCGCTTTCAATTATGTTGTTTTTGATATGTTGGTATCCAATGGGTTGAAGCAGTGTAAAATATATAAACAAATATACAGCAGCATTTGCAAAAACAACAATTATAGTTGTATGTTTCATATTGTCAAATAGATAAAAAATAATCACAGAAATGCAAACTTTTTATTGACAAATATGCGACAGATTGTTATTTTTAGATTAATCATATAAAAAAGGAGGTTAAAATGAGTAAAAAAATCTATCCGGGAGTATTTATTATCTTTTTACTTGCATTAGGTCAAAATCTTTCAGGTAAAACTTCTAAAACACCCCACCAACTTGGTTTAATCTATCAAAATCCACAAAATGT
>WFRC01000028.1 GCA_015486685.1 Caldifarciminota bacterium | reverse complement strand
CAGGTTTTGTTGCATTGGTAGCAGTGATTGGATTTGGGCTTGGAATGATTGTTGCATATTCTTTTAATAATACTCCTTCTCTGGAAGCGGCATCAAGCATTGAACAGCCTGTCCTTTCGAAGTCTGCGAAGGTAGAGAAAAGCCCGTTTGTTGATGTTGCAAAAAAATCAATGGATGCTGTCGTAAATGTCAGTGCAGAAAGAGTTATAACCGTTAATTCACCACTCAGTCAACTATTTCAAGACCCAATTTTTAAACAATTTTTACCACCGGAAAAGATAAAGAGGAAAAGCCTTGGCTCAGGGTTTATTGTAGAGATAAACGGTAAAAAATACATTATTACAAATAATCATGTTGTAAGAGGGGCTCAGAATATTATAATAACCTTACACGATAAGTTTAAGTTCAAGGGAAAAAATGTTGAAATAGTAGGAACAGACCCCAAGACAGATGTTGCAGTCTTGAGAATTCATACAAAAAAAGACCTTCCGTTCATCCCTGTTGGAAATTCAGACAGTCTTAAGATTGGAGAGTGGGTAATCGCCATTGGAAATCCATTTGGATTTTCAGGAACGGTTACAGTTGGGGTCGTAAGTGCAAAAGGAAGGACTGATATTCCACTTTCATCAGGACCTGTCTACCAGGATTTCATTCAGACTGATGCGGCCATCAACCCTGGGAATTCAGGTGGTCCATTACTAAATATAAATGGACAGGTAATAGGTATTAATACTGCCATTGCGAGTCCTTCGGGAGGGAATATCGGGATAGGATTTGCTATCCCCATAAATCTTGCTATCAATGTGGTGAATAGTTTAATTACAAAAGGTAAGGTTGTAAGGGGATATGTAGGTATTCTACCACAAGAAATAACGAATGAGATAAAAGAAGGTTTGAATTTGCCTTCTACTAATGGTGTTCTTGTTGTTTCTGTCAGTCCTAATTCTCCTGCTGAGAAAGCAAAAATAAGGGAGGGTGATGTAATTACTAAATATGATAACAAGAGTATTCCTAATGTTGAGAAATTTAGACTTATGGTTGCCAGAACCCAACCGGGCTCTGTTGTTAAACTTGGTATAATTAGAAATGGGAAAAAAATGCACATTAAGATAAAGATTGGTGAAATGCCGGAAGAGGTAGCACAAACAAACAGTAATATTATAGAAAAAGAAAAATGGATGGGAATAATTGCTATTTCACTTTCAGAAGCACGTGCAATGGGTTTTAAGACAAATGTAAAATATGGAGTAGTTATAAAGAATGTAAAGGCAAATTCCCCGGCAGATAATGCAGGGTTAAGCTCTGGCGATATAATTCAAAGGGTAGGAGATATTATTATAAAGTCCATTAAGGATTATAATAATGCAATAAGAAAATATAGAGGAAGGAAAAAACCTATTTTGTTTAAGATTGTAAAAGAAAGGGGTGGAACTTTCTTTGTGCCTCTAAAGGAAGGATTAGAGTGAAAACACCTATAAATGAAGGGACATTATCCATATATATAAGAGAGATACAGAAATATCCTGTGCTTTCAGAGAAGGAAGAAAGGGATTTAGCCAAAGATATAAGGAAAGGTAATGAAAAGTCAAGAGAAATGCTTATAAACTCAAATTTAAGATTTGTTGTGAATATTGCAAAGAGTTATCAAGAAATGGGCACACCGTTATCTGATTTGATAAATGAAGGTAATGTTGGACTAATTAAGGCAGTGGAAAGATTTGACGAAAGGAAAGGTATTCGTTTTCTCTCTTATGCAGTATGGTGGATAAGGCAGGCGATATTAAAGACAGTAACGGAGCATGTAAAATCATACAGAATTCCTATGAGTAGAGCAGGGCATATTATAAAAATTTCTAAGGCAGAAAGTCGAATTAGTCAGAAAAAGGGCAGAAATCCCACAGTAGAAGAACTTGCAAAGGAACTTCGTTTAAAACCAAAGGATATAATTGAGGCTATGAATATAGCGAAAAAGGATATTTCTCTTGATGCACAGATTAAGGATTATGATAATTTAAACTATCTTGATGTGATAAAGTCCAAAATTACGCCCTCTCCAGAGGAAGTATACTTTAGAAATAAATTTATAGAGGAAATAATGAAAGGGCTGAACAAACTAGATGAGAGAGAGAGATATATTTTGCAGAAATATTTCGGTTTGCACAATGTTAGACCTCATACACTTGAGGAAATTGGTCAGCAGATGGGGTTGTCAAGAGAAAGGGTAAGACAACTTAGGAATCGGGCTATTGCAAAATTAAAAAAGATAACCTATGCCTCATAGATCGCGTTTTCACCTTATTGTTATTCCACATCGGGGGGATAAGGTAAAGACCTTTCGCTTTCCTTTGCTGATTATAATCATTCTCTTTGCCATTATTTTTTTCTTTGCAGGCTTTTTTATTCACAATATCTCGAATTATACTGATATAACTATGCTTAAAGTGGTGCAGACAGATAACAAAAAGATGATTTCTCATATAGATACATTACAAACACAAATTGGAAAGATAAAACAAAATATTGCCAATCTCGAAAAGGCTCAGGAAGAAGTTGCTAAACTTGCAAATATTAAGTTATATAACCAGGGAGAAATGCAGAATACAAACATTACTGTGGATAATATGGCAGAAGAAATCACACATATAGAAAATATAATTTCTACGGCAGTGGAAAAATTGTCAACAAAGGAAATTCCTGCTCGTTATATACCTTCTATTCTGCCTGTAAATGGATATATTGTAAGAGAGTTTGGAGAGATTAAGGACCTTTTTACAGGTAAAGTAAAACAACATAATGGTATAAATATAATCGCTCCATTAAAAACTCCTGTTGTAGCCCCTGCTGATGGTTATGTAAAAGAAGCAGGCAGAGACAGATTTAAGGGCACTTATATAATCTTATTGCACAACAAATTTTATCAAACAATGTATTGTCATTTATTAAGAAAAACTGTAAAGAAGGGTGCATATGTATCACGGGGAGATACAATTGGTTATGTCGGGAAAACAGGAGAGGCAGAATTTCCAAATCTTTATTATGAGGTAAGGATGAAGAATAAACCTGTAAATCCTGTAAATTTCCTGTTTGGGGAAGAGTGATAAAGACAGCCGTTAGCATTGTCATTGCGAGGAGCGTAGCGACGAAGCAACCTCACAGGATGGGCGGTAAAACCAGCCGTTGGCAAAAGGATTAGTGAATGAGTTAATTAGTGAATGAGGCGAAATATCTGCCAGCAATTCAAGGAAGAAAATATGGGCTTCCAGCTGCCAGCATTATCATTGCGAGCGACCAACGGGAGCGAAGAAGCCGAAGGCGTGAGCGAGCAAAGCGAATGAACACTCTCACAGGTTTTTCTCTCATTGTCATTGCGAGGGACGAAGTCCCGTGGCAATCTCTCAGGTGGGGTGGAAAAGTTTCCACTTAATAGGAATTTTCCTCTTTATCTCTCCCCCCACTAAATGGGGACATTCCTCTTTTCTTCTCTCCCTTGAAGGAGAGATTGAGAGAGGGTGATACCTTTAAGAAAGAAAAAATAGGAAATACGGGGGAGACTAAGAGGGGGCATTTCCCTCCCTTGACGGGAGGGACTAAGGGAGGGTGAATCTGTTGTTTTTACAATTTACTTTTAACGAAATACTTCCGCATTATACGGACACGAAACACGGTCATATTTCATGTTCTTTATTATTCTGGAGTATAGAATGTCTTAATGAATTTTTCGAGTGGTAGGTAACTGATTTTGTCTCTTGACAAATTTAATTTTTATATTATGTTATATAAATGGAAAAAGGAGTTGAAAAAATGAATATTATTAAAAAAGATGCAATGAAAATTATCAATAAACTTCCTGATAATGTGAATTGGGATGATATTATTTATGAATTTTATGTGAAAAAAAAGATATCAAATGCCTTAAAAGATGTAGGGAAAGGCCGTATTATTCCTCATAAAGATGTAAAGAAGAAGTTTATTTATAATGAAGATTGAATGGACAAAAACCTCTGTTGATGATTTGGAAAATCTCAGAAACTATATTGCAAAAGATTCAGAATATTATGCTTCTCTATTTCTAGGGAAAATTATTGCATCAGTAGAGCAATTGGCCAAATTTCCCAAAATTGGGAGGAAGGTTCCAGAAGTTGAAGATGAGAATATAAGAGAACTTATATTTCATAATTATCGCATTATCTATCTTGTAGAAAAAACTCGGATTTTAGTCTTAACGATAGTGCATAGCGGTAGAGATTTAACTCAGAAAGAGCCTAATTCATGGGAAATAGTTTAGTTTATCTAGTTGATTTGGTTAAAAGAATGGAGAAAAAGTGATAAAGACAGCCGTAAGCCGTTGGCAGAAATACGCTTACCGCTATCTGCCTACCGCTGACCGCCAAAAGGATATTTGCCAGATTGATGTAGATTACTGGTGATACGGATATGAAAATGAAAAATGTAAATTCTAAAATGCAAAATTACAAAAGGAATATTCCTTTTCAGCGGAAAGCGGTTAGCGTTATTATTCCGTATTCCGCATTATTATTTGGCGGTAAACGAATCTATCTTGGAACTCGGAACTTTTTTTGCTAAACAAAGGAGGATAAATAATGACTATTTTGCAAAGGGTTAGAAATGGTGAAACACCTGAAGAGTTGATAAGTGTTTCAAAAAATGAAAAGATGGATATAGATACTTTGAAAGAAAGGATATTAAAGGGTGAAATTATCATCCCGAGAAATAATGTAAGAAATGTAGAAAAATTTATTGGTATTGGTACAGGTCTAAAAACCAAAGTAAATTCAAATATAGGGACTTCAACGGATTATATAAATATTGAGGAAGAGGTAAAAAAGGCAAAATTATCCGAGGAAGTAAAGGCTGATACAATAATGGACCTCTCGACAGGAGGAGATTTAAGAGAAATCAGAAAAAGGATTCTCGATGCTGTTTCTATACCGTTAGGGACTGTCCCAATATACGAAGCTGCTATAGAAACAGTAAATGAAAAGGGTGTTATTACGAAAATGACAGCAGAGAAAATTTTTGATGTAATAGAAAGACAGGCAAAAGAGGGTGTAGATTTTATGACAGTTCATTCAGGTGTAACAAAGGAAACATTCAAAAGATTACAGAGGGAAGGCAGGATAATGGATATAGTATCCAGAGGAGGTGCATTCCTTATTACCTGGATGGTAGCGAACAAGAAAGAAAACCCGCTCTTTGAACATTTTGACACCTTGTTAGATATAGCGGAGAAATATGATATCACCCTGAGTCTTGGTGATGGATTAAGGCCTGGCGCTGTTGCAGATTCAACCGACAGATCACAAATTCAAGAACTGACACTTTTAGGAGAATTGGCTACCAAAGCATTACAAAGAGGAGTTCAAGTGATGATTGAAGGTCCCGGGCATATTCCTGTAAATGAAGTAGAAATGAATATTAAATTGCAAAAAAAACTTTGTCATAATGCCCCGTTTTATGTTTTGGGCCCTGTTGTTACAGATATTGCACCAGGATATGACCATATAACATCTGCAATTGGCGGTGCAATTGCTGCTGCATCGGGTGCAGATTTTCTCTGCTATGTGACACCTGCGGAGCATCTTGCTCTTCCAGCCCTTGAAGATGTAAGAGAAGGTATAATTGCTACAAGAATTGCCGCGCATACGGGAGATATAGCAAAAGGCATAAAAGGGAGTTTTGATTGGGATATAAAAATGGCACAGGCAAGAAAAGCGCTTGATTGGGGAGAACAGATAAAACTTTCAATAAACCCGGAATATGCGGCAAAGGTAAGAAGAGAAAGAAGCCCACACCTTTCAGATGTCTGCACAATGTGCGGTGAATACTGTGCCATAAAACTTGTAGAAGAAGCCCTGGAAAATAGCGATACAGATGTGTTCAAATAATAAATGTAGGAGGGGTTTCCTAACCCCGATAAATGAAAATGAAAAATAGTATGCCAGTGTAAATGTTCAAAAAAACTTTATTTTTCCACTTGAAAAAAATAATTTAATTGTTATTATATTAAAAATCGGGGCGTAGCGCAGACTGGTTAGCGCACCAGCCTGGGGTGCTGGGGGTCGGTGGTTCAAATCCACTCGCCCCGATATTTAATAAGGATATGATGGAAAACCTATTTAGAATAATAACATTTCTCTCTCATTTTTTGCCATACAAGGTGGCATGTTTTGCAACCGAAGTGATAGCGGATGTTTGCTATTTGATGTTTTTTAAGAAAGGGAAGAGGAATTATATCTATAATATAAAACAAACAGGGATTCTAAATAAACCTGAATATATAAGGAATTTTCCTCGCAAAGTTTTTAGAAACTTTGCCCTTTTTATCTATGAATTTCTTATAATACCTCGCTTAAATGAAAGAAATATAGATAGATGGATAAAATCCCATAATTTTTCTATAGTAAAGGATGAATACAAAAAGGGGAAGGGTGTAATTATACAAACATCGCATATAGGAAATTGGGAATGGGGGGCTGCATTACTCGGTATTAATAAATACCCTCTAACAGGTATTTCTTTGTTTTATCGTTCGGAATGGTTCTGGAATTTTTATAAGAAGAGAAGAGAAAGTATAGGAGAAAATGTTGTAGACCTGAAAAACTCTACCCGTGAGATTTTAAGGTTAATAGAGCATGGTGGGATGCTTGCTCTATTGGGAGATAGGGATTATACAGGGAATGGAATATCTGTGAAGTTATTTGGCAAAGATACGCGTTTACCTATTGGAGGAATATGGTTTGCAATGAAAAAGAATATACCATTGATTCCTGCTTTTTGCGTGAAAGAGCATGATAATAAATATCATGTATATTTTCATAGACCTATTCCAATGGAAAATACAGGTGATTTTGATAAAGATTTAAGGAACAACATCAAAAAATGGGTAAAAATATTAGAACAATACATAATTAAGTATCCGACACAGTGGTATATTTTTGAAAAATATGTTGGAGTAGTATGAATATTTGTGTTTTAATACCTGCATATAATGAAGAATTGAATGTTCAAAATGCAATAAAAAGTGTAAAAAAATTTGTTTCTCCTGAAAATATCATAATTGTTGATGATGGTTCTACAGATAATACATATAACAAAGTTAGAGATGAAGGTGCTTATATGATAAAACATCCAAAAAATATGGGTAAGGGGATGGCACACAGGACAGGCTTTGATTTTGCCATTAAAAAGGGATTTGATGCCGTCATTACAATGGATGCAGATGGTCAACATAACCCTGAGGAAATTCCTGTTTTTCTAAAAAATATGGGTAAGTTTGATATAATTATTGGAACAAGGGAATATAATATTCGCAATATGCCTGTTATTAGATATTGGACAAATAGAACTACATCACTTGTGACATCTCTTCTTGCAAGAAGGATTATTCGGGATAGCCAATCAGGGTATAGATTGATAAAAACAGAGATATTAAAAAGGGTACACTTAAAGACAAAGCATTTTCAAACAGAGACAGAGATTCTTATTCAGGCAGGAAGAATGGGATATAAGATAGGTGAAATACCTATTAAAACAATATACTCATTTGAAAGGAGAAGTTATATAAATCCTGTGATT
>WFRC01000027.1 GCA_015486685.1 Caldifarciminota bacterium | reverse complement strand
ATTTTTCATAAATAAATTGATTCCTTTGGCAACAACTCCTGCATTGAAATTCCCGCTTCCCGCTGGGAATATGTAACCATATCCATGAGGATACTCGCTGGAAAAGAATATATTCTGATAATTTTCTCCTTCGTCGATTCGTTTAACACGATTTATTGATGCAGCTACGAAAAATCTTTTTTTATAGGCAACTATGAAGTTACCAACCACAGAAACAGGGCCATCTGCACCTATAATAAATCTTGAGGAAAAATCTTCTTTCTCAGTACTTAGTTTGTACCCACCTTCAACTCTTTTTATCGATTTTACCTCGGTATCTAGGGAGAATTGCGCACCTTCGGACAAAGCCCTACGATAAAGTTCATTCTCAAAGAGATATCTCGAAATGATGACCATCTTTTCGTCGATTCTTATGGAACTGCCGTTTGGCATTATTATCTTATAGCCTTTTAGCCGGTGTCGTATCCATCTTCCATCATTCATATCGATTTTTTTTCAGGGAAAATTCCGTCATACCTTCCCCGCACGCGAGAGGTTTTCCAATTTCTTTCTTTTTATCGATAACCAGCGTTTTTGCCCCGCCTTTTGCAAGAATTTCTGCAGTGGAAAGTCCGGCAGGACCGGCACCTACAGCAATGAAATCGTATCTTTTCACGGAAAGGATGTATGTATCATCTCTATTTATTACTTTCTAATAACTTTTTATTTTCTATTTTTATATAATAATATTATAAAGAATGATATTGCGTATATAGCTGTCAGGGAAACAAGAGATAGTTGGGTCAGAGGGTGTTCTACTGGCATTTCTATCGTTGTTGCCATACCAAGGGTGTAGGGAGAATTTACAGTCTTTCCCCATATCTTTATCAGCCAGTATGATGGAGTATAAAAACCGATCAGAAACGGGAATACCCCGTAAAGGGAGTGAATAAACGGGGCCACAGGGGTTTCCCTGCCTTCGAACGGTTTTGATGTATAGAGATATCCGGTGAATAGAAAGAGGAGCACCATGGCAAAGGGACCGTTTCCCAGCAGGTATGAGGAACATACAGACAGAAGAAGGAACGCTATCGCCACGTTTCTGTACTGCTTTCTTGTGTAGGGTGCTTTCCACTCCTTTTTGGAGCCGAGGTCTTCCATCATGTTCCAGAACTGGGCGGCAGAGGTAGCCGCTATAGCTGCAAACCCTATGTAGACCTCGTGCATTATATATTCGGGATATATGGCACCAGAGACTATAACTCCGGCATAGACCAGTGCTATGGACGCGACGATTCTATCCCATTTTATAGATTTGAAAAAGTATATGGTTCTCTCTTTTGAATAGATATACATGAACAGAGCGGAAGATGTAAGGAACATGAGGGTATAATACAGAGATACAAAAAGATAGAGTTGCTGACTTGCGAGAAACGATGCTGTGTGTGCGTTCATACCTGCATAGTACTCAGGATGTATTGGAAAATAAAAATATTGAAAGAGTATAAAATATTGCGCAGAGCCTGTTAAATTGATTATAAATGCCATTGATGCTGAAATATATACCATAAAAAAAAGGAGAAATAGTCCAGTAAGAAACGCTCTCAAACCAGATTTTTTTCTCAGAAACACATATATTGATGATAGAATTATTATTGAAAGTAACTGAATAAATTCGCCCCACCCTACTTTCTGAATGTAATACGGATTGAACATTCTTTCCATAGTAAGAATTATATTTGGATTTTTCTGATATGGATACCCATTCCCGGAGGGACCAATAAGAAAGTCTATTATCGGTGGAAGCAGAATTATGAACCATCCGAAAAGAACGACATTGAATATCTTCCTGCCGGATATGCCAGAGGCGAGGGTAATGAGCAGGACACCGGTCATAAAGAGCCCGAAATAGAGGGCGACATGATTGGCTCTCAGATACAGTGAATCGCCGGGATACTGGAAAACACTGCTTTCCATCACCGAGCGAACGAAACCAAATACAAATACTATGGCAAATGCCCAGAGGATTCCTGCCCTGTCCTTTTCAACGAATCGCAGGGTCCTTTCTATAAGACCATCCGGCTCTCTCCTTCTTCTACCTCTGTTTCCTTTTTTCACGTTCTCTTTTAAATAGGGTCTCTATTTAAGCCTTTCTTATGTCCGGATTATATTTTTTCTATATTTTTATATTTCTAAATCAAAGAAATAATAGAAAAATATAAATAATAAGTCCACATTGTCTATCTGGCTTAAGGAGGAAAGCACATGGTGATGGAAGAGATAAGTCTGGACGATGCTCGGAAGATATGCGAGAAAAAAGGCTTGAAACCGGCAAAGGTAAGAGGAACGGAGATCATTCAGATCGGAAGGGAAGGCAACCCGAAACTGGAAATAATCTCATGGGAAGAGTTCGGTAAAGTTCTCGCGGAGCGCGGACTGGCAATATACGAGACCAATGGCTGGTTGAAGATAATGAAAAAATAAACCTATTAAATTCTTT
>WFRC01000026.1 GCA_015486685.1 Caldifarciminota bacterium | reverse complement strand
CCAAAAAAAAGGCAGATTTCATTATGGTGTGGGATAAAATTAAGCAATATTTTCAAGATGAAACACCTGTAGAAGCACGTGTTATCAGAAGGGTCAAAGGTGGTTTAATGGTTAATATGTTTGGAGTTGAGGCATTCCTTCCGGGGTCTCAGGTGGATGTTAAAACTGCTGTTAGATTCGACGATTTTATTGGGCAGAATGTTATGGTAAAGGTAATAAAACTCAATTGGAAAAGGAGAAATATTGTTGTTTCAAGAAGAATACTGATTGAAGAAGAGAGAGAAAACATAAAAAAGAAATTCTTTGGTTCAGTGAATGAAAATGACATTATTGAAGGTGTAGTTAAGAATATTACCGAGTTTGGAGCATTTGTTGATTTGGGTGGAGTGGATGGTTTACTTCATATTACAGATATGTCCTGGGGTAGGCTGTCACATCCGTCAGAAATTCTTGCACTGGGTGATACACTGAAAGTAAAGGTTATAAAGATGGACAAAGAGAAAGAAAGGGTGTCTCTTGGATTAAAGCAATTGACCCCAAATCCGTGGGACGATATAGAAGAAAGATACCCCATTGGACAGAGAGTAAGGGGAAGGGTTGTATCACTCACCGAGTATGGGGCATTTATTGAATTAGAGGAAGGTATTGAAGGCTTAATTCATATATCGGAAATGTCATGGACTCAGCATATAAAACATCCGTCAGAGGTAATGAACATAGGAGATATGGTGGAAGCAATTGTTCTGGAAGTGGATAAATCGGCTCAAAAGGTTTCGCTGGGACTTAGACAGGCAGCTCCTGACCCATGGGATGGTATAGAAAAAAAATATCCTGTGGGCAAAAAGGTTTCCGGTAAAATTATCAATCTCACAAATTTTGGGGCATTTGTTTCTTTAGAGAAAGGCGTTGAAGGTCTCCTGCATATATCCGATATTTCCTGGGTAAAGAGAATTAATCATCCGAAGGAAGTATTAAAAAAGGGTGATAAAATTGATTGCAAGGTATTAAGTATTGATAGAGAGAAAAGGAGAATTTCATTAGGGCTTAAACAATTGGAAACAGACCCATTCAAGATTTTTATTAAACAGTATAAAATTGGGGATAATGTTACAGGCAAAGTTACTGAACTTTTGCCCCGTGGTGTTGTGGTAAATCTTGAAAAAGGATTGAGAGGATTTGTTCCATTTCATCACCTTGCGAAAAAGGGTATTAAAAAGCCAAAGGATAAATATAAGGTAAACGAGATTCTAACGCTTGAAATTATTGATATCAATGAGAAAGGAAGGAACATCATACTATCTGAAAGGATTTATCAAGAAAAGTTGTTAGAAAAGGAAAAGGAAGAAGAAAAGAAACTGATTGAAGAACATAAAGAGCAGATAGAAAAAGAGTCAACGCCCGTAATGGAGGAATTAATTGATAAGACCAGGATTTTAGAAGAGCACGAGAAAACGGAAAAAGAGGAGACCAAAGAGGAAATGAATGAAGAGAAGGTGGAAGAAGAAATAAAAGAAGAAAACAAAGACGGAGAAGAAAAAGAGATGGAAGAACATACAAGTGTAAAGGAGGAAACTAAAGAGGCGGAAGAAGAAGATTAAAAGGAAAATGATAATTGTTAATGACTGACCCCAACGGGAGGAGGAAATGTGCTTATTTTATTTATTGTATCCTTAAATATTTCTAATGACCCAAGTTTCCAGAAGGCATTAGATTTATTATCTGTTAATCAAAAGGAGATTGAATATCCTAAACTCTGGAAACAGGACGAAAAGTGGGTTCTGCCGAATATAGAATTATGGATGAAGTCTCCACTAAAAGGCATCGATTATGCAGAAAATTCGGTAAAGGTCTTTAAAGAAGGGAATATTCCCACAATATACAAATTGGAAGCAAGAGCACTTGGGATAAATAAATTAAATACTCAGGTAAATCAAAAAAAATGGATAAATGGTCTACCGAAAAACATTGACTTGCCCGTAAATAGGTTGATTTCAAAAATTTCATCAGCAGAAAACCTGTTGATTTCTGCATTTTCAGGATTGGATAGTCTGCAAAAAATAAGAATACTCGCAGAAGCATCTTCATTCTGGGGTGATGAAGATGATTCAACGGATGATTATCTTTACGGAATTTTGCTCAGGGAATTTGGTGTACCCTATGATACATCTGATACCATACTTAAAGTGAAAACGGACACACTTATGGAGTGGGCGAGAAAAGTGAAGTTTAACCTGATACTATCCGCAGGATATATTGTTTCAAAAGGGATTTCAGATTTCTTAAAGGAAATAAAGGGGATAACTTTACCTGATACCATAATTACATTCAAAACCCCAATTGGTTGGGTTGCCATTGGTGGGAATGGGAATAATTCGTATTCGGATAAATATGCACTTGTTGTGGATTTTGGGGGAAATGATACATATTCCGGCAGGATTGCCGGCGGTATAGGTGTGTTATCCAATCCCATCTCTATTGTAATAGATGTTTCGGGAGATGATAAATATATTTCACGGGATAAGGTCTTTTCATTAGGCAGTGGTCTTATGGGAATAGGATTTTTGTATGATGGAGGAGGCAACGATTTCTATTCAGGATTTGATAACTCTATAGCAAGTTCACTATTCGGAATAGGGATAGTTGTGGATAATAATGGAAATGATATTTATAATGGAGGATATTTTACGGAATCCGCTTCTACATTCGGCTTGAGCATACTTCAAGATAATGCAGGGAATGATAGATATTTTGCCCAGTGCTATGCCCAGGCAATGGCAGGCACTTATTCCTATGCAGCTCTTCTTGATGGTTCGGGTAACGATGTATATTATTCAGGCGGCAGGTATCCACATACGCCCTTGCTCCCCAATGATTATCGTTCAATGTCTCAGGGATTTGCCATAGGTGCAAGGCCTGATTATGGTGGAGGTATTGCATTTTTATATGACGGTGGAGGTAATGATTTTTATAACGCAGAGGTATATGCACAGGGAACAAGCTATTGGTATTCGGCAGGATTTTTGTATGATGAAGCAGGAAATGACCATTATATTGCCACCGAATATGCACAGGGTGCAGGCATCCACCTGTCCTATGGGCTACTTATTGACAATGCGGGAGATGACCAGTATTTTTCCCGATATGGTCCGTCAATAGGTGAAGGACACGATTTAGCCTGTGGTATTTTAATAGATAAGGATGGCGATGACAGTTATAATGTAAGTGGAGGAATAGGTGTAGGATTGACAAATTCTTTTGGGTTATTTGCAGACTTGAATGGAAATGATAGGTATCTTACGACAGAAAATCTCGGAGAAGGTAGTGCAAATCTTGCAAGGGGATTTACGGGATTGGGTATATTTATTGACAAGAAAGGGAAGGATACATACCCATATAAAGGTGTAAGGATGGATGGCAGGATATGGTGGGATAAGATGTATGGCATTGGTATTGATGGAACAAGTCAACGTGTCAAAAAGAAAATAGCCCAAAAACCTGTACCGAATTTTACAAAAATGGATATAAAACAGATATTTGATGTTGCTGCGGAATGGGAAGTAGGGGATGCAAAGGATGAAATAAAAGCGGCAAGAAAGGAATTAAAAAAACATCCCTCTGCTGCACGAAAATATATATGTGATAAAAAAATGGATACGGAAAGTGGATTGGAACTGCGGGCTATAAAAGATTTTGTAAAGGCATTCCCCGATTCTTTCACCTCCTGTCTTTTCAAATGTCTCCATTCAGATAATAAGGAGGAAAGGGTAAATGCACTCTATCTTATCAGTGAGATAAAGCCTGATAATGCGGTGGATTCCATAATACCAATGCTGAAACAACCTAAAAATAAACTTTTGCTTCGTTCTATTATATATTCAATCGGAAAAATAGGGGGGGAAAACGCCCGAAAAACAGTCAAAAGATATCTGAATAATAAAGATGAAACTGTAAAACTTGTATCTGTGGTTGCGCTTGGCAAAATAAAATCTCCCGATGATATACCTATATTTATAAAAAAGTTAAAGTCCCCTGAATTTGTTGTCCGTTCCGCTGCTGTAAATGCACTTTCAGGTTATGACGATACCATAATTACTCCGCGGTTATTGGAGAAATTTCAAAAAGGGGAAGACCCTCTCGTTATAAAAACATTTGGTTTAATCGGCGAAAAATCCAAACAGGAAAACATTAAACGGGAAATAAAAAGGGCGATATGGCAGGGATTGTATGCCGATGATGAAAGATATAGGGCACTTACTATTGAGGCATTAGGAAGAATTGGTGGAGATGATGTGAAGACAGAATTAAAAATTTTGAAGGGTAGGGAAACATCCCCTGTATGTCAATATTTCATTGATAAATTTTTGGATGCCCAAAACTGATAATGTTAGTTTCATATTGATAAAGAGCCGATGCTTTTTATTACCTCTAATATTTCCGAATGGATAAATTTGTTTCCTGCCACAATATTACCTTTAAGAACATTGTTCTCTCCCTCTGTATCTGTGATAACTCCACCTGCTTCTTCAATAATTATCCAGCCTGCTGCAACATCCCAGGGATTAAGGCGAAACTCAAAATCACCATCCAATCTTCCACAACCCACATAGGCAAGGTCTAATGCCGCTGAGCCCAACCTTCTTACAGCATTTGAATTGAGAATGGCGTTTTTTAACATTAGTATATATTTATCAACCAATGAATATGCAGTGGGAGGAAAACCTGTTACTATCATAGATTCTGATATTGATTTTCTTTCGGAGACAAAAATCCTATTATCATTAAGAAATGCACCTTTGCTCCTTTCTGCGGAAAACATTTCATCCCTGACAGGGTCATAGATTACCCCATATTTCATCTGCTCATTTTCCTGGTATGCAATGGAAACACAGAAGAATGGTATACCGTATATAAAATTCTTCGTGCCGTCCAGAGGGTCTATGATAAATCTGTTTTTCCTTTTTATACTTTCACCTGTTTCTTCGGCGTATATACCTGCATCAGGAAATTTTCTCTTTAGAAAATCGGTTATGGCGGTTTCTGATTCTTTATCCGCAATTGTAACATAATCCTTAAATCCCTTTTTGGCAATTTCACTGCCCTTCATCTCTCTAAAATATTTTCTCAGGATAGTTCCTCCAATCTTTGCTGCCTCTATGATATCATTTAACATTCGCATCTCCTATAAAATAATTGATAGGGACTGCAACGAGCACCTCTGCTTTCCCCTCTTCGGTGATTGTATCTGATAAAACAATTGGGTGTGGGATAAATCGTTTACCAAACACCTTTGATATTTTTGCCAGTGCAACAGATTTTGCTGCACGGAGAGCCATTGCCCTCTTTGTAGATGGCTCTATGCCCTTTTTTGCAAATCCAAT
>WFRC01000025.1 GCA_015486685.1 Caldifarciminota bacterium | reverse complement strand
GGCTTCCCAACCCCGATTACTTTACTAAGAAGTGGGAACTGAGAAGTGAGAGGTTGAAAAGACCGTAAAGCGTGAGGCGTAAAGCGCGAGAAGATAGAAAATATTGGATGTTAGATGTTGGATAAAATAAGCGTTGTTTTTACGATTAACGATTTACGCCTAACGCTTCACGATTTTTTGCTTCTTACTTCCCAGTTTATCTGGGGATTTGGAGTGCATTGACCGTGTGAATGCGTTGTTGTTTCTGTTGTTTTTACAATTGACGAATGACGAATTACGATTAACGATATATTTCCGCATTATTATTTGGCGGTAAGCGGATAGCGGTCAGCGATTACTATTGGGATTTTTCCCTATACCCTCGCTACTCGCTACTATATACTTATTAAACAAGGAGGTTTTTATGTTACCAGCGTTTAAAAATGAACCATTTACCGATTTTTCGTTATCTGAGAATAAGGATAAAATGGTATCTGCACTGGAAAGGGTGCATTCAGATTTCGGGAAAACATATCCTTTGGTTATTGATGGTAATAGGGTTAATGCTCAGGAGACATTTACATCAATAAATCCTTCGAACAAGGATGAATCTGTGGGCATTTTTCAAAAGGCATCGGAGAAAGAGGCTGATATGGCGATTGGTGCAGCAACACGCTCATTTAAGCAATGGAGCAGAATTCCACCCAAAGAAAGGGCTATAATTCTTCTTAAAGGTGCAAAGGAATTGAGGAGAAGAAAATTTGAGTTTTCTGCCGCTATGGTTTACGAAGAGGGGAAAAATTGGGCTGAGGCAGATGGAGATGTTGCAGAGGCAATTGATTATTTTGAATTTTATGCAAGAGAGATGTTGAGATATTCGGAGAGACAACCTATAACCCCTTTCTCACCGGAATATAGCGAGTATTATTATATTCCTCTTGGTCCTGTTGTAGTTATTCCGCCCTGGAATTTTCCTGCGGCAATTATGATGGGAATGAGTATTGCTGCACTTGTAACAGGAAATACTGTTGTTCTGAAACCATCGAGTGATGCCCCTCTAATTGCATATAAGTTTGTAGAAATGATGGAAAATCTGGGGTTGCCTTCCGGTGTTTTAAATTTGGTTACAGGTCCAGGGGGTAAAGTAGGTGATTATCTGGTGA
This sequence comes from Caldifarciminota bacterium, assembly GCA_015486685.1. Lineage (GTDB taxonomy): Bacteria > Hydrothermota > UBA3072 > WFRC01 > WFRC01 > WFRC01. Next base: position 2,158 of record WFRC01000025.1, on the reverse strand, counting down.
GACATCCAAAGACAAGGATGATTGCATTTACGGGTTCTAAGGCAGTAGGGTCAAGGATAAATGAGATGGCGGCAAAACTATCCGAAGGGCAGATATGGATTAAAAGGGTTATTGCAGAGATGGGTGGTAAAGATTTTACCATTGTTGATTCGGAAGCAAACTTAGAGGATGCGGCGAATGCATTGATTTCCGGCGCTTATGGATTTCAGGGGCAGAAATGTTCTGCACTATCGAGGGCTATTGTCGTTCAGGATGTGTATGATAGATTGCTGGAGATTGTGCTTGATAAGGTGAAAAATGTGAATGTAGGTCCTGCTAAGGATAATCCTGCAATGGGTCCTGTAATCAACGAACCTGCGCTGGAAAAAATTATGCATTATATTGATATTGGCAAAAACGAAAGTACGCTTATTTATGGAGGGAATAGGGTGGAAGGAAATGGATTTTTTATAGAACCTACCATATTCAAGGATGTTCCACGGGATGCAAGGATTGCACAGGAAGAAATTTTTGGACCTGTTCTTGCTGTAATTAAAGCACAGGATTTTGATGATGCTATTAGCATTGCAAATTCTACCAGATATGGACTTACAGGCTCATTTTTTACTTTGAATCGTGAGAAAATAGTGAAAGGAAAAGAGGAATTATTTGTAGGAAATCTTTATGTAAACAGAAAATGTACGGGCGCACTCGTTGGTGTTCATCCGTTTGGTGGATTTAATATGTCTGGCACAGATTCAAAGGCAGGGGGTAAAGACTATTTGTTATTATTTATGCAGGCAAAGAGTGTGTCTGAAAAACTATAAGCAGAAGTTGAATTTTCTCTTGACAAAGTGAAAAATCGTTGTAATATTATAGGTAATTTTTAGGGGCCCGTAGCTCAGTTGGTTAGAGCGGCTGACTCATAATCAGTAGGTCGTGGGTTCAATACCTACCGGGCCCACTTTTTTAAGGTGATGAAAATACTTCATATTGCTTCAGAAAATACAGCAGGTGTTCCCTTAACCCTTGTAAAAGCCGAAAGGAGAAATGGACATTATTCAAGATTAATAACATTCTATCCTTCTCCAACTATGCAGGGTGATGATATTGTCTTAAATTTACCTCTGGTAAATACACATTTTTTGAAAATGGGTAAGTCTATGCTTCATCTTGGAACATATAAACATACATATAAAACGGGAAATCCACCGCTCTGGACACCTGATATGTTTGAAAAGGTCTTTTTTTTATTCAGGGATAAAATATGGGAGCATAGAATTAAACCTCTGATAAATTTTATTCAGGGTTTTGATGTTTATATACTTGATGGAGGTATGGGTTTGTTAAGGAGTGGGAAGATTGTTGAAAAATTAAAAGAGCAGGGGAAGAAGATAATTATTATTTATTTTGGGAGCGACCTCCGTTCAAGGGGTGCAATTAAAAGAATAGAAGACCTTGCAGACAAAATATTTACAGTAGAATTTGACCATATATTTATCCATCCTGATGCCCAATATCTGTTTTTCCCATTTGAAGTAGGAAGATATGAGCCCAAAGAATTGAGGAAAGGTAAGAATATAACAATATGCCATTGCCCGACGAACAGATACCTTAAAGGTACGGAATTTGTTATAGAGGCGATAGGTAAATTAAAAAGGAAATATCCTATCAGATTTCTCCTTATGGAGCATATTCCTCACGAAGATGTAATTAAATTAAAACAAAAAGAATGTGATGTCCTAATAGACCAGTTAACAGACCTGGGAGGTTATGGCTATGGGATAAATTCACTTGAAGCACTATCAATGGGAATTCCCTGTATTACATACATAAATCCTGAATATGAAAAATTCATCCCTGACCATCCGTTCGTAAACGCAAATATAAAAAATATTCAGGGGGTTATTGAAAAGGTTATATTGAATGAGAAACTCAGGGAAGAAAAGGGTATTTATGGCAGAAAATGGGTAAAAAAATACCATTCTGCCGATAACATTTCCAATAAAATATTAAATAGTTTTGAGTCAACAAAGACCATAAAGCGTAATCCGTAATGTCTTTATTTCTTTGTCTATTCTTTAATAGTTGCCAGAGGTAAAGAGAAATTGTTTGATATTTGCATCTTTATCCCCTTTTTTAATACATCCATTTCCTTTGGGGTATATATTGGAATAGC
>WFRC01000024.1 GCA_015486685.1 Caldifarciminota bacterium | reverse complement strand
TCATATCTTTAATTTGTTTTGAAAAGTTTTCGTACATAGAATGTACCTGTTTACCAATCCGTGAAATCTCTGCTGATACAAGATTCATGCTGAAAAATAATGATAAAACAACAAATCCATATTGTACATAATTTTTACGCATTTTGCCTCCCTTTTTGATGTTATATACAAAAAAAGCCATTTTTGTCAAGAAATTTTAATTTTTTTTCAAAATATGCAATTTAACCCTTGACATTTTGATATCGGTATGTATATTAACGGTATATTTTATAAAAGGAGGTTTTTTTTATATGGCACATGGTAAAGTAAAATGGTTTAACAGCAAGAAAGGCTATGGCTTTATTGAATCAGATGACGGAACAGATGTATTTGTTCATTACTCTTCAATAGAAGGAGACAATTTTAAGAGTCTTCACGATGGCGAAGAGGTTGAATTTAATGTCGTTCAGGGAGAAAAAGGACCAAAAGCTGAAAATGTAAAAAAAGTACAGGAGTAGCCTTAAAAGGGGGACAATGTCCCCCTTTTTTATTACTTAATTTTGAGTTTATAGACAGATATTGTATTTTTCCCTATCAGCGTGAGTATGCTGTCTTGATAAAATATTTTGTATGGTGTGATTTTATTCCTTACAATTCGCTGAATATCTCCCTTTTTATTTACTATATACGCCCTATTTTTACCACCCAGAATCGAATATCCATTGTTTAGCATTATTTCAGATGTGATATTTTCCGGAAATATCTTTTCCCATATTTTTCTTCCGCTGATAAATTCATAGACCGATGGTGTATTTTTAGATTCAAGGGCAATAAAGTATTCTGCATTATTTGAGAGGGAAATGGGTTTTTCTTTATTTTTAAACCAATAAATTTTTCCTGTTATATCAAATCCTGCAAAAAGCCCTGTAAATTTATTATAGAGTATAAAATTATTACTTTCATTACATATATTTTGCGGAATAAATTCAGGATTTTCCCCCATCATATTATCCCTTTCCCAAATTTTTACACCTTGTTGATTATAAAGTGCCATTTTTTTTCCAAAAATCATCAATTTACCATCAGGAAATATTATGGGAAATCCTGATGTCTTTACTCTATACAAAAGTTTCCCATCATAGTTATATGCAGATAGGTAATCCCTTTTCTTGAAAAATAGATAAAACAAATCTTTGCTTACTCCCAAAAAAGTCCCTCTGGGTTTTTGGAACCTGTTTCTTACCTCTCCCCTAATAGTAAGATATTCAACTGCTTTTTTATCAATATAGAGTGTATAAACAGATGAGGGTATAAATATACCTGTTTTAGGTTTCTTGAATATTCTTTTTCCACTAAAGCCAATAGAAAACATATCCTTTGTTGTAGAGACAAATATGGGAAATCCTAACTTCATAATAGATACATCAAGAATTTCATTCTTAAACGATATATTGTAAACAGGTTTTGCTCTTAAACCAAACAAAAATCCTAATAATAAAGCAATCATTCTACCTCCTTTATTTAGTCTATCTGGTCCCAGTGAAATAGTTTCACATTTCACGGGATAAATCTATTTAGTCTGTCTGGTTTATCTAGTCTATCTGGTTCATCTGGTTTGTTTTGCTTATTTCGTTAATCACGACTCACCATCACGAACATGTTTGTTGATTTTTTCGTGTTTCACTTCCACATTATCATTTTGGGCGTATTGCTCCCTACAAGATGTTAAATCTTAATGAGGTGAAGCCAGTTGCCGAACAGGAATAAAATTCTGCCAATGAGTAGAGACATCCTTGCCATTACTGTATATCCGAATGCTGCGCCAAATGCTACCATAATGAAAAATATCCCCAATCTTGCCGTCTTTCCGAGCATTCCCTTATGTTCCTTTGAAAAATAGAAATATACAAGTGATGCAACCACACCTACAACAATTATCAGGTTATTTATAGATGCTGCCCAGTGCCCTGTATATAGAGGAAGGAGTGTTGCCTTCATCTGGGGTAATATATATCCCTGAATTGCTCCTATTAATGAAAGTCCAGAGCCTATACCTACTGTGAATGCAATAGACCACCTGCTAAGATACGATATACTGGGTATCCATCGTGTAAGCATAATTATCCCAAAGAATAAAGGAATAATCAACATTATTGCCCCTGGTTGATGTTTTACCATAGGCTCAATAACCATAGCCTTAATGGTATAATCCCATGTATATATGAGCCAGTATCCTGCTGAAAATCCTACATATAAATGCTCGGCAAATTTGTAGAACGGGTTATCTTTATATAAAAAAGAGAATATGAATAATGTCAAGCCTGCTGCAATCCAGATGCCAATTACCTGTCCCATTATTTTCTCCTTCTCCTCTCCATAAAATACCCAATATTTCCAATGATAATAAACAAAATAATTGCAATATGGGCCCAGGATTGTGCCGCCATACCTGTTGAAGCAAATCCTGGATGTTTTATCAAAAGTTCATATTCTGCCGCCCCTTTTAATCCACCTATCAAACCACCAATCTGATTTGCCTGCAAATAAGGATATTCCATTGCTGCCATAACGGCTGTTACACCTAATATAATCCTCTGGTGAAACCTTGCACCAACATATTGCACCCACATATCACCAAATGAACCTGCTTCTAATCCCACTACCATTGCAATATCATCATAATTTCTTATATGTTGCATCAGGGGTAGTGAATCGCAGGATTTACCCCTATAATCACTCATAAAGAAACTCTTGATATTTTTACCCATTCCCACCATAACGGCTACATCCCCGGGCCTATATCCCAGATTTACATAATCTATCCCATATACCTTATGATACTCAGTTGCAACCTGATTTAATCCTTCTGTGCCCAGAGGAAGCCCCAGTGGCCAGAATCCCAATAAAACAACCTTAAGATTTTTCCCAAAGCAATGACGCAAAATTGCCTTAAGCATAGGTTGCAGCTCAGGCATAGAAGCAGGGTCATAATCAATAGAAACCATCACCACAGAACCTTCAGGTAGTGCATTTATAGCATTATAGGCAGATTGAACAGCGGGACTTATGCTTACCTTCATTCTAATACCAAATAAAAGGGGCAAAAATACAACCAGGAATATAATGAGGTAAACAATCCTTCTATCGATTCTGGATAATCTTTCCCAGATAGACATCATCTACCCCCTATCGCTAACTGCCAACGGCTAACGGCTGTTTTTTTCATTTTGCATTTTTCATTTTTCATTTAATTATATTCTCCCATCCTTACGACAGGTATGTTCTTTCAATGCCTAAAATTAATCTTAAAGACATTGCAATTGTTCCCAACGCAATACCAATCTGTATTCCTCTCATTGGTCCCAATTGGACCACATTCAATATCCAGGAGGTAAATCCGGGAAATCCTTTCCAGAGT